>JANWXL010000430.1 GCA_025055265.1 Roseiflexus sp. | reverse complement strand
GCAGGCTGGCTGCCAGTCCTGAGGGGGTGTTGCGCAGCCGCTGCGCGCGCAATCGTTGCCGCACGTCTGGCGGCAACTGGCGCTGACTCGCCCACAGCGGCAGTTGCTCCCATTCGTTCACAAATGCTTCGATACCGTACTGCTCGATGCGTGCGGCAAGCGCTTCGTCCTGGGTACGCCGCGCTGCGCGTTCCGCCTCGGTCGCCAGCCCCGGCGAGCCGCTCTCCAGAATCAGTGAGCGCACCGCATATGGGTGCAACACCGCGATGCCGAGCGCCAGCCGCGCCCCCATTGAGTACCCGAGCAGGTGCGCCGGCGTTGCCTCCAGATCGCGCAGCAGCGCAGCAATGTCGGCGGCGATCAGCGGCAACGCGCCGCGCGCCGGGTCTGCCGGGGCGGGCGTGCGCCCATGCCCCGGCAGGTCGATGCGAATCACCCGAAACCGCTGCGCAACGTGCGGGACAATCTCATCCCAACTGGCGCTGCTGCCGGTGAAGCCGTGGAGGAGAACGAGCGGAGCGCCGTAACCTGTGTCAAGATAGTGGTATGCGATCCTCGTTGAGATATTGACAGGACCTCTCATTAACCAATCCTGTGCAGGTGGGCAGTAAGGGCAGGTCTGAGACCTGCCCGACGTCGACGCCACCTACGAGACACGCCTCGCTCTTTGCCGCACTCTCCTGGAGGATACCGCTCAGACCTGCCCTTACGTTACGCTACCATGAGACATCAATGCGAGTTCCTGCCCTGACCCGTCTTGCTATCAGCGCTTGACCAGAAGAGGCTCGGGTCTGAAGCATACTCACAGCCAGCATCTCCGTCAACCGGCGTATCCCGACGATCACGCTGTGTGAAGCAACCACTACCCGAAATTGCGCAAGACGCGCTACAATAAGAGGACTACAAGAATATTATGCGCCACCGCAACGGTGCGGCAGATAATGGCGCCTTCGTTCTCCGCATACTTCGCCTGGCGCTCTCCGCCGCCTGTTCCGGTGGCGCGCGGAGGCGTCTGCGATGCGTATCAGGGTCAAAGAGTTTCCTCCGCTGTTTCGCGACCGCCGCGAAGCCGGCAGATTATTGGCGCAGCGGCTCGCGGCACTAACCGATCATCCTGATCTGCTGGTGCTGGCATTGCCGCGCGGTGGCGTGCCAATCGCGTATGAAGTGGCGCGCACGCTTCACGCACCGCTCGATGTGATTCTTGTGCGCAAACTGGGTGTACCTGGTCATGCCGAACTTGCGATGGGCGCCATTGCTGAAGGCGGCGTGCGCGTGCTGAACCACGCCGTGATCCGCGAGCTCCATATTCCAGAGGACATTATTGATCATATTGCCAGGGAAGAACAGCGAATTCTCGAGCAGCGCCGACGCCTCTACCGCGGCGATCGTCCGCCGCCGACGGTCGAGGGGGCGCGTGTGATTCTCATCGACGATGGCCTGGCGACTGGCATGACCATGATGGCCGCCATCGAAGCGGTTCGACGGGGCGGACCGGCTGGAATCATTGTAGCCACGCCGGTGGCTGCGCCGGAGAGCGTCGCTGAGATCGAACCGCTGGTCGATGAGGTGGTGGCGCTGGCAACGCCTGAGTTTCTCTACGCTATTGGCATGTGGTACAGCGACTTCACGCCAACCAGTGATGAAGAGGTCTGCTCGCTTCTTGCCGAAGCGCTTCGCGGCTATGCAGCGGCTTCTTCTGATGCCGTGATTGAACGTGGCGGCAGCGAAAGCGCCCCGTGATAACTGTGCGCTCCGTTACTCCGTCATGATGGAGTTCAGGAGGTGGTTATGAAGCTTCTGCTCAAGGGAGTTTCGCGCGAGGAGGTGCGAGAACTGATCGCGCTGAACGAGACGCCATGGGTTTCATTGTTCCTGGCGCCCTACCCGCCTGGTGAAACCATCCAGCGCGCGACGCAACTGGAAAATTTGCTGCGCCGCAGCGAGGCGGAACTTGCTGCCAGCGGGCATGATCGCCATGAGGTGCACGCGATGCTGGCGCCGGTGTGGGCGATGACCGACGCACGGGCGCTGGAGGAGTATCAGGACGTCGGACTGGCGTTCTATGTCGCGCCTGGTCAGTTTCATCTCTATCGGCTGCCGCATCGTGTCAGCGACGCTGCAACCGTCGGGCGGCGTCCCTACATCAAGCCGTTGCTCATGCCTCGTCCGGCGACCGATTCGTTCTACGTGCTGGCATTGAGCAAGAGCCGCGTGCGATTGCTGCACGCCACGCCGTCCGGCATCGCCAGCGTTCCGCTCCCGGATGCGCCAGCTGGCGTTGACGATTTGCCGCAAACTGACCCGACTGGACGCCAGGCGCAGCGCCACGTCACCCCTTCGACGCGCGGCGGCGCCAGCGGTGCAATGTACCCCGGTCACGGCGGCAATGTGTTCGATGAGAAGGCTGAGGTGCAGCGCTATCTTCAGGCGGTGAGCAGCGCCGTTGAACGTGCGCTGAATCGCACGCACGATCCGCTCGTCCTGGCAGGCGTTGACTACCTGGTGTCGATGTATCGTTCGCTGAACGGCTATGCAAACGTTATCGACGGTCATATCAGCGGCAGCCCCGATCACGTGAGCGACGAAGCGCTGTGTGAGCGCGGCGTGCCTGTGTTGATGGCGCATCTGAGTCATCTGGCAACCGATGAACGGGATCGCTTCGAGGCGTTGTTGCAGTACAACCCGCCGCGCGCCAGCACGAACCTGCGTTCGATCCTGCCAGCCGCACACGCCGGTCGCGTGGCGCGGATCCTCGTCGCCAGCGATCAGCAGATCTGGGGACGCTACAACCCCGACGACGAAACGATCTCGCTCCACGAAGAGCCGTTGCCAGGCGACGACGATCTGCTGGACATTGCAGCACAGCAAACGGTGCTTCACAGCGGCGAAGCGATCGCCGTACCAGCGGCGGACATCCCCGGCAGTAACAGCGTAGCGGCGGTTTTCCGCTACTAGACGGTTTCACGGAAAGGCTGACGCGTGGAGTTTAAGAAAATAATCCGATATCACTCGGTCTAGCCCGCGAAGGCGGGCTTCGCAACCGTAGCCCGCGACTTCAGGCGCCGGGCGAGTGGGCGGGTAGCGGAATAATCACTCAAAAACCATGCAAAGGTGCGAAGACGCGCAAAGGCATCGAGAATTGACGTTTATACGTGCTCATTTGCGTCTTCGCACCAACCTTTTCAGAAATGGCGACAGAGCGCAATCTGTATGAATCCGTCTCAATCCGTGCGCATCCGTGTCCTATCACGCGCCACCCTTACGGTGCGTTCAATGTGAACGTTTCTCTCACCTCCTTCTCATCTTCGACGCATTCTGCAAGGGTTTTTCCATCCCCTCTCCATTCCATTTATGCGCGCTGCGGCGTAGACTCAAGATGACAGGCAGCGGCAATGAGTAAGGACCGCTGCGGAAAGGAGAAGACCATGAGACGCTGGACACTCGCACTGATCCTCTTGCTGGCGGTGACCGGCGTGCTTGCAGCGGCAGCGCCAGCCAACGCCGCTGCACGGCAGCGCTGCTTCCCGGAGACCGGCTACTGCGTCTCCGGCGCCATCCTGCGCTACTGGGAGCGCAACGGCGGCCTGCCGGTCTTCGGCTACCCGATCAGCGAACTGCGCATTGAAACGGTCGAGAACTGGACCGGTCCGGTGCAGTGGTTCGAGCGCGACCGCCTTGAAGACCACGGCTCGATTGGCGTGCTTGCCGGACGACTCGGCGCACAGACGCTCGATTGGCAGGGACGCCCCTGGCAGTCGCTACCGCGTCCGACGTCCATTCCCAAGGGATGCCGCTACTTCCCGGAGACCGGGCACACCCTGTGCGGCAAGTTCCGACAGTACTGGGAGCGCAACGGCGGCCTAATGCGCTTCGGCTACCCGATCAGCGAGCCGATGACCGAGACACTGGCGAATGGCGATGAGCTCTGGACCGGCACGGTGCAATACTTCGAGCGACGGCGGATGGAGTACCATCCGGAACTGGCAGGCACGCGGTACGAAGTGCTGCTTGGCTTGCTGGGACGCGACATTTACACTGCGGTCAGCGACCGCTGCTCAGCGCCAGCGCCGTTCCTCGGACCGACGGCGCGCGCCTACCCGGATATCCTCGGCTGCCCGGAGCCCTTCCCGAAACTGGCGGTTCCGGCGGCATCACAGCGCTTCGAGCGCGGCGCAATGTATTGGATCGCCAATACCGGTACAACAGCGACCTGGCTTACGGGCAATATCTGGGTGGTGTTCTTCGACAACGCGCGCGGGTCGCTCGTCTGGCGACTGTACCCGGACTTCTGGCATGAAGGCGATCTGGTGAGCGGCGGGCTGACGCCGCCGCCGGGACTGTTCGAGCCAATCCGCGGCTTCGGCAAAGTGTGGCGTGAAAACCCAGACGTACGTGAAACGCTTGGCTGGGCTGTCGAGCCAGAGCGCGCCGATACCGCTGTTCAACAGTACTTCCGGAGCGGAGCGTCCGTCATCTATCGAATGAACAGCGACCGGATCTACATCCTGAAGCACGATGATACGGCGGAGGACATTCCGCGCATTCGTTGATCGGCGTTACGAGATGACGGGTGCATAGGATCGCGAGCAGGAAGAGCGCTGCGAGCGACCACAGCGATATACGGGGGCGCCCTCTGTGGGCGCCCCGATATGATCATCGCCAAACAATCGCCGATCATCTTTTCACGGAACCGTAACCTCTCGTGTGGCTCAAAAGGGGTATAATTCATGTGATACAACGTCCTGGCGCTCAGGAAATCGAGGCGCATCATGATTCATCGACTCTGGCACGCACATCTGACGATGATTGGGGTGGCCGTGTTGACAGCGATCGTGATTGCTGCGCCTGCCGAATTGCGCGCATGGCGGCGCTCGACGGTCGCCGATTTTGCGCCGCCAATGACGCCCGCCGAAGCAGAGGCGGCGGTCGCTGCCGCGCGCGCCGCCGAACGCGCGCAGCGTATCGAACAGATGCAGCAGCAAGGATCGCAGGAAGCGGCGCCGTTGCCAGCAGTGCAAAACATGTATTTCGCAGCGTCCGGTTTTCACATCAGCGACCGCACCGGTTTCCTGAGCTTCTGGCGCAGGAATGGCGGCGAACTGATCTTCGGGTATCCAATCAGCGGCGAGATGGTCGAAGATGGGCGGATTGTCCAGTATTTCGAGCGCGCCCGTTTCGAGTACCACCCTGAGCATCTGGGAACTGAATACCAGGTGATGCTGTCGCTCCTTGGCAACGAAGTGACCCAGGGGTACGATTTTCCCGATGGTCAACCGACGCAGGGGCGGATCTACTTCCCCGAAACGCGCCAGACGCTTGGCGGCAAGTTTCTGAAGTTCTGGCAGAAGCGCGGCGGGTTGCGCGTCTTCGGTTACCCGATCAGCGAACCATTTGAGGAAGTCAGCCCGATTGACGGCCAGGTGCGCATCACCCAGTACTTCGAGCGCGCTCGCTTCGAGTACCATCCCGAAAAACTGCCCGCCTTCTACCGCCAGATGGAGCGCGCGAACGGCATCATGCTGGCGGGACTCTACGAGGTGCAGTTGAGCGACCTCGGACGTCAGGCGATGCAACGCCGGGGATACGTACCGCAGTCGGTCGGTCCGATGCCGGGAGCGCCGGTCTGGTCGCCCAAGATGTTCGAGCGGCGTATCGAGGTCAACCTGTCGACTCAGATGCTGACGGCATTTGAGGGTGATGTGCCGGTGTACCGCGCGCCGGTCGCCACCGGGCGCGATGGTTTCAATACGCCAGCCGGGTCATTCGCTATCTATTCCAAACTGCCGATGCAAACCATGACCGGCTCGGCAGGCGGCGAATCGTGGTATGTGCCCGACATTCCATGGGTGCAGTACGTTGTCGGCGGCGTGGCGCTCCACGGCACCTACTGGCACGACGCCTGGGGCACCGGGGTGCGCATGTCGCACGGGTGTATCAACCTGAACATCGATGACGCGGAATGGCTGTATCGCTGGACGGACATTGGAACTCGCGTGGATATTATTTACTGAAAGCACGAATTTTTCTTGACAACCCTCCCCCTTCGTGCTACCCTGACTTATACTATCTATCCAGTCGTCCCTCTGCCGCCGCGTCGCAGGGCAACACTATGGACTCACCAGCAACACTCGCGGTGAGCAGTGGCGAAGTCGCCACCGACTCCTCGGTTCGTTCAACGCGCCGTATCAGTGCTGCGCCGCAGTCTGTGCTGCGCCCGAATCCTGAGTTTGCGCACAGCCCGGCTGCCGATGAACTCGTTGCGCGGCTCAAGGTCTATCAGCGGCAGTCGAATGCCAGCGAAGAGCAGATGGCGCGCAGCGAGGAACTGGTGCGCAATGCGTATGCGATTGCCTGCGAGGCGCACAGCAAACAGAAGCGCGATTCGGGCGAGCCGTACATCGACCACCCGGTCGCCGTGGCGCATATTCTGATCGACCTGCAGCTCGATGCCGCATCAGTCGCTGCCGCGCTGCTCCACGACATTCTCGAAGATACCCTGATTACCAAAGAACAACTGACAGCGCTGTTCGGTGCAGAAATCGCCAACCTCGTCGATGGCGTGACGAAACTGTCGGCATTGGAAGCGCACACCCGCGAGGAGGCGCAGGTCGGCACCTATCGCAAAATGTTCATCGCCATGGCGGACGACCCGCGCGTTGTGCTGGTGAAACTGGCGGACCGGCTGCACAATATGCGCACCATCGGTTCGCTCTCCGAAGAGCGCCAGAAGCGTATGGCGCGCGAAACCCTCGAAATCTACGCACCCCTGGCGCATCGCCTCGGCATCTGGCAGATCAAGTGGGAGCTTGAAGATCGCGCGTTCGCCGTTCTCAACCCGGAAAAGTATCAGGAGATCAGCCGGCAACTGGCGCTGCGCCGCGACGCGCGCGAACGTCTCGTCCATCGCATTATTCAGCGCCTGCGCCAGGTCCTCGAAAAAGAGGGGATTAAGGCGGATATCACCGGTCGTCCCAAGCATATCTATTCCATCTATCGCAAGATGGAACGCAAGGGCGTCAGCCTTGATCAGATTTACGACCAGCTCGCAGTGCGCGTGATCGTTGATACGGTCGCCGACTGCTACCGCGTGCTCGGTCTGGTGCACGCGACATGGCCCCCCGTCCCCGGCGAGTTCGACGACTATATCGCCATGCCAAAAGAGAGCATGTATCAGTCGCTCCACACGACGGTGCTGATTCCGGGGGGACAACCGTGCGAGATTCAGATCCGCACCCACGAGATGCACGAAGTCGCCGAACGCGGCATCGCGGCGCACTGGCGCTATAAGGAAGGGTTTGGGCGCGTTGACGCCTCATTCGAGAGCAAGCTGGCATGGCTGCGCGGCCTGATCGAGTGGCGGCGCGACCTGACCGACGCTCACGAGTTCGTCGATTCGTTCAAGACCGACGTACTCGAGGAGCAGGTGTATGTGTTCACCCCCAAAGGGAAGATTATCGACCTGCCGGTGGGGGCGACGCCGGTTGATTTCGCCTACCGCATCCACTCTGATGTGGGGCATAGTTGTGTCGGCGCAAAGGTGAATAACCGGATTGTCCCGCTCGACTATCAACTGCGGAATGGTGAAATCGTCCAGATTATGACCTCGAAGACGCCGCGCGGTCCGAGCCGCGATTGGCTCAACTTCGTCAAAACCAGCGGCGCCCGCAACCACATTCGCCGTTACTTCAAGCGCCTCGACCGGGCGGAAAATATTGCCGCCGGGCGTGAACTGCTTGAGAAGGAAATGAAGCGCCTCGGTTTGTCGGTGCCGTTCGAAGAAATCGTCGCCATCACCGGCCTCAAGTCGATTGACGAGGTGTTCGCTCAGATTGGCAGCGGCGACATTACGGCGCGCCAGGTGGCGCAAAAAATCCTGAGCCATCGCACGCCGGTCGGCGCAGATGATCTGGCGGACATTCCGCAGGTTGCGCCGCCGTCCGAACGCGCCGCCGATACCAGCATCATCCGGGTGCGCGGCATCGAGAACACGCAGGTGCCAACACGTCTGGCGCGTTGTTGCAACCCGGTGGCTGGCGAGCCGATTGTCGGCTTCGTTACCCGCGGCAAGGGCATTACGGTGCATCGCGCCGATTGCCGCACCATCCTGAACGAGCGCGATCGGGCGCGGCTTGTGGAAGTGACCTGGGGCGCTGGCGCGCCCAGACAGGGGTATCCGGTGCCGGTGCGGATCGAAGCCTGGGATCGCGTTGGGCTGTGGCGCGACGTATCGGGCGCCATTGCGGATGCCGGCATCAATATCGACGCGGTCGAACAGGTGCCGACGCGCCGTCCTGGGCGCGCAGTGCTGGCAGTCACCCTCCGCATTCAAAGCATTGCACAACTGACCTCTATCCTCGATAAACTTAACCGCCTCCCCGATGTCATTGAAGCCCGGCGCGAACAGCAGGCCACGCTGTCATCGTAACAGTTCACGCTGCTCCTGGCGCGCCGGTCAGTGACGAGTGATGAGTGACAAGTGACAAGCGCCTGCCTGTCACTCGCGGCGCGGCTCCCGGGTGTACGAGCGGCGCACTGGCAATTGGCACGCGACAAGCGGCGTGCGCCTGACTGCGGATCACTGGTATAATCCTCTGTGATCTGTATGACTCAGAAGGTCTCATCAGAAAGGCTGTCGCTGAGTATTGATTGCGAGGCTTTGCGCCTTCGCGTCAGTCTGTCTGGGCGAGGCTGTAAGGCTATCACGGAGAGGCGCAGACCACCGAGACGGTCGAGCGGTCGTTGTCAGGGCTGGTCGCAAACCCGCCCTGACGATGGACGATAACAGGTCACACATCACTGCGGAAAGGAGGGGAAGTGTGCAGATCGCGCCCGGGATTTTCAAGGCATACGACATTCGCGGCATTTATCCGACGGAGTTGAACGAGGAGGGCGCCTACGCAATCGGTCGCGCATTCGTTACATTCCTGGAGGCGCGCGAGGTGATCGTCGGGCATGATATGCGCCTGTCGGGACCAGCAATCTTCAACGCGGTGACGCGCGGCATTATGGATCAGGGCGCCGATGTGGTGAACATCGGGCTGGTGAGCACCGATCAGTACTACTTCGCCTGCACCCGGCTCGGCCTGCCAGGGATGATGGTCACCGCATCCCACAACCCGAAGCAATACAACGGGTTCAAGATGGTGCGCCAGATGCCGTACCTGCTTAGCGGCGCCGAGGGCATTCAGGACTTGCGACGCATTGTTGAGAACGACGCCTACGCTCCAGCAACGCGCACCGGCAGCATACGCGCGCTCGACCTGTCGGACGAGTTTGTGGAATTTGTTCTTGGTCTGATCGACATTGAGAAGCTAAAACGCCGGCGCCTCAAGGTCATCGCCGACACCGGCAATGGCACCGTCGGTCCCATTCTTCAGCGCATTTACGAATGCCTGCCGGTTGATTTCATCGGAATGTACCTGGAGCCAGACGGCAACCTGCCGAACCACGGCCTCGATCCGCTCATGCCGGAGAATCGCGCCGAACTGGAGCGGCGCGTGGTTGAGGAAGGCGCCGATGCCGGCTTTGCCTTCGACGGGGACGGTGATCGCTTCTTCGTCATCGATGACCGCGGGCGATTTGTGTCGGGCGACTTTTTCACGGCGCTGCTCGGGCGGTATCTGCTCCAGCGCGCGCCCGGCAGCAAGATTGTCTACGATGTGCGCGCCTCATGGGCGGTGCGCGACCTGATCAGTGCGGCTGGCGGCATCCCCCTGATCGAACGCGTCGGGCACGCTTTTATCAAACGTCGCATGGCGAATGAAAACGCGCTCTTCGGCGGCGAGGTCTCCGGGCACTACTACTTCCGTGATTTCAATTTCGCCGACTCGGGGATTATTCCGTCGCTGTTTGTGATGGAAATGCTGGCGAGCGGCGATCAGTCGCTCTCGGAGATGCTCAAGCCCCTGGAGGAGAAATACTTTATCTCCGGTGAAATCAACTCAACCGTCGCCAATCCGAAGGAACGCCTGGAAGCGCTGGCAGACGCCTATGCCGATGGCGTCATTGAGTGGATCGACGGCATCTCGGTCACCTACCCGACGTGGCACATGAATGTGCGCGCCTCGAATACCGAACCGCTCATTCGCCTGAACCTGGAAGCCACCACGCGCGAAGAGATGGAACGCCGCCGTGATGAAGTTCTGGCAATTATTCGCGGCTGAACGGGAACGTTGAACGTTCAACGTTGAACGTTCAACGTTCGCCCTCTTTCCCGGTTGCATCCCACGCCAATGATTGCTACAATTGAATGGGAGCGTTTCAGGGGACGTGGCGGAATCGGCAGACGCGCAAGTCTTAGGAACTTGTGGAGTAATCCGTGAGGGTTCGAGTCCCTCCGTCCCCACCATCCGCCTCAAGTTGAGATTCAACAACTTGCCTCATCGCAGCAGTAGCAGTTTGAAGAAATCTTCGCTCTTCCGGGCATTGGGATGCAGAAAATGGCATTTGCGCCCGCCTCCGGTCGGGGCTTGACTCACCTGCAGGGAGCCTCTATAATGCTAACAACCGATTAAGATTGTGAATTATGGCGCAGTCTCTGGCAAGGAACGCTGGCCATGCGAAGCGAAGCGCCAGTTGAATACGGAACAGCGTGAAGCGGCACAGACGTGTATCAGTCTGTGCCGCTTCAGTTTTGCGTGAAGGCGCGGAAGACAGGCGAAGCAGCAACGGCTTGCCTGCAAGCACTAGATGAGGAGGCGGGATATGCACTCGGATTTGATCGGGAAGATTGAAAAAGCCCGGCGTTACGCGGAGGAACCGGAGCGAATCGCTCTCGACGAGATCATGGTTCGCTTCCACGGCGGCAATAACGATCATAGCGTTCGACTCGGGCACGGTCGCTGGGCATGCGACTGCGAAGTGTTCCATCTGCGCGGCGTGTGCGCGCACGTCATGACGCTGCAGAAGGCGCTGGCGCCAATGCTGTCGGCGGAAGCGCGTGAGCCGGGACCGATCATTATCCATTCCGAACTGATCAGCATGATCGAGAAGTCGCGTCGCTACGTGCACGAACTGGATCGGATCGAGATTCAGGCGCTACGGGCGCGCTTCCATGGCAATAACAACGACCATGCCCTGGCGTTGACCAGAACCGGGTGGTCGTGTGATTGTTCGACATTCCGCGTGTGGAATACCTGTGCGCACGTGATGGCGTTGCAGCGCATTCTGGCGCCGATGCTGCCCGCCATTGCTCGTGAGCCGGGCAAAGTTGCCGTCGAAGAGCATTTTGTCAGCGCATTGAGCTAACCCCCGATTGCGACCGCCGTTCCCCGCTCCGCTGCCAGGAGCGGGGATTTTGTTGTCACGAGGAATGTATGACCCTGGTGATTGCTCATCGCGGCGCATCCGCGTATGCGCCGGAGAACACGCTGCGTGCGTTTGAACTTGCTGCCCGGCAGGGCGCTGATATGTGCGAACTCGATGTGCAACGCACCGTCGATGGCGCCCTGGTTGTGTTTCACGACGATACGACGGCGCGCTGGGAAGCGAAAGGGCGACCTGTGGCGCGATGCACGCTCGCCGATCTGCAGCGGCTCGACATCGGCGGTGAGCGCGTTGCGACCCTGGCGGAGGTATGCGCCTTTGCCCGCGAACGCGGGATGCAGTTGAACATTGAACTGAAAGAGCGCGGCATCGGCGCCGATGTGGTGCGTCTGTTGCGCAGCGAACGGGTGACCGATCATGTGCTGATTTCTTCATTCCAGGACGAGGCGCTCATAGAAGTGGCCGCCGTTGCGCCCGACCTGCCGCTCGCCCTCCTGATGGGCATCCCCACGTTCCGTCCCGATGTGCGTCTGCGTGAAAGCTGGCCCTTCCTGGATCTCAAACGGGTTGGAGCGGTCGCCTGGCATCCTGCCTGGCAGATTCCCCTGCTCGATCACGTCGTGCCAATTGTGCGCCGCGCCGGGTATCGCGTGCATGTCTGGACGGTCAATGATCCCGATGAGATGCGGCGATTTCTGAGGCTTGGCGTGGATGGCATCATCACTGATACCCCCGATGTGTTGCGACGGATGATCGTTGAGTCGTCAAACATCGAGTGAAACTTGACGTAATAACGATCATGGTTTATATTCGGTGAACGGCAGGCGTTCACCTGCCCGATGGCCGTTGTATCTGCAACAATGTAGTAATCGATGCCGCACCATTCGTTTGCAATTTTTAACACCTTATGGTACACTCGCGCCATCGTGTCATCCGCTAACGATACGCCCTGCATCATCACATGGCAGTCCAGTTCAGCAGGACTGGGCGTCGCCTTGTGCATGACGCAGTGCGTACCGCCAGGAGATGCTCCATGATTGAGCAAAGTCATCGGGGTATGACGTCGGACCCGTACAGCCTTGAGTCGCTGCAGCGCCGCGCACTCGCCCGAAGGCGACAGCAAACATCGCTCACCCGCGCTCTCGCAACCCAATGGCAAACGGTTCGGTCCACCCGGTTCGGCTCCCCCTCTGATCTGCTTGCACGTCTTCCAGCTCGCATCATCCTTCACGCGCTGGTTGCTCTGCTTCTCCCTGTGGCTGTGCTCCTGTCGCAGCTTCGTCCAGGCGTGCTGACGCCGGCCGTTCCGGCGCCGGTTGCACCGCAGGAAGGGAGCGAGTTTACTGTGCCGCTGGCGCCGATTGACCTCGATGCCGCAATTGGCGATGCGCCGCTGGAAGAGACCGCCGATCTGCCGGTGCCGCTCTCGCTCATTTCACGCAGTGAGGCGCTCGCACCCATCGTGGTTCCTGCGACAGTTGCAGCAGAGCGCGCCTATCTTCGGAACGGTCCCGGCACCGAATATGACGCTGTCGGGCGTATTTCCGGCGATACGCCAGTGCAGGTTATCGGTCGCTACGGCGACTGGTTCCAGATCCGCGAGCGGGTCGATGGCCCCGTCTACTGGATCTCAGGCGAAGTGCTCAATATCTCAGAGGCGGCGTCATATACGCTGTTTGAAGTGCAGGAGAGCGCCATTCCGCCGCCGCCGCCGCCTAAGATTGCAGTTGTGCGCGAAAGCGGCCTGCAACTGCGTGACGGTCCTGGTACGAATTATGTGCCAATCACGACTTTGAAGCAGAATATGCAGCTCGAGCTGTACGAAATCTACCAGGATTGGTTCCACGTCGGCGCACCCGGCGGCCTCGATGGATGGGTCAAGGCTGAGTTCCTGAATGTGGATCCTTCAGTAGTCAAACGGCTGCTGGTCGCCGAAACCATTCCTGACCCGAACCCGGCGCTGGTAGGAGTGATCGCCGAGAACAGCGTCAACCTGCGCAAAGGCCCCGACTCGCGCTATGAGCGCATCGGTCGGATCGATGCGGGCGTACAGGTCGATCTGATAGGCAAGTATAAGGATTGGCTGCGGGTGCGGTTGCCCGATGGCACTAAAGCATGGGTATTCCGCGATCTGATCAGTACGACGGCGCACGTACTGCGGCGTGTGCCGGTCAGCCGTGACTTCCCGGCGTTGCCGGTGAGCGGCGGTCGTCCCGGCGCGAGCGCTGGTCTGGCGAATATTCCAGCCAGCGGCGATGTCGCCAGTTTTGCGGTTCAATTCGTCGGCGCGCGCTATCGCTGGGGCGGTTCAAGCCCGGCAACGGGGTTCGATTGCAGCGGATTCACGAGTTATGTGTATCGCCAGTTCGGCGTTAACCTGCCGCGCAGCGCCGCCGCGCAGTTCAATACCGCGTATGGGGCGTCGGTCGGTGCGATGGAAAACCTGGCGCCTGGCGATCTGATGTTCTTCCGCAATACTGGCGGGCGGCGCGGGATCAGCCACGTGGCCATCTATATCGGCGGCGGGCGGATGATTCATGCAATGACGCCGCGCTACGGCGTGCAGGTATCGAGCATCTGGGGATCGTACTGGACGTCGCGTTATTACGGGGCTATCCGGGTGCGTCGGTAAACGCCTTTTCCGATTGTCGTTGCACACGCCCGTGCGGTTTATGCACGGGCGTATCTGTGTGTTAGAGGGTCGGTGCAGCGGCTGTCATCAATCGATCATCTTGCATCGTTACAATTATAATCTGGCATGCACCCATGTAATCCACATACGTGAGGAAGGATGTATGAAAGGACTGGTTCTCAGCGGCGGCAAAGGCACCCGCCTGCGCCCCATCACCTATACCAGCGCCAAGCAACTGGTGCCGGTCGCCAACAAACCGGTGCTCTTTCGTGTTATTGAAACAATCCGCGATGCAGGCGTCGAAGACATTGGCGTTGTGATCGGCAGCACTGGACCTGAAGTGCGGGCCGCAGTCGGCGATGGCAGTCGTTGGGGCGTGCGGATCACCTATATCGAACAGGACGAACCGCTTGGTCTGGCGCATGCCGTCAAGATCTCGCGCGACTTTCTGGGGGACGACCGGTTTGTCATGTTCCTGGGAGATAACTGCATCCAGGGCGGTATTGCGCCGCTGCTCCAGCAATTCGGCACGAGCGACTTCAACGCGCAGATCGTCCTCAAACAGGTTGCAACGCCAGAGCAGTACGGCGTCGCTGTGCTCGACGAACGCGGACAGATCGTGCGTCTGATTGAAAAACCGCGCCAGCCGCCGTCGGATCTGGCGCTGGTCGGCATCTATATGTTCGACAACAGCATCTGGGAGGCAGTGGAAGCGATTCGCCCGTCGTGGCGCGGCGAACTGGAGATCACCGACGCAATCCAGTGGCTGGTGGAGCACGGACGGCGCGTCTTTCCCTATATCCACCACGGCTGGTGGATCGATACCGGGAAAAAAGACGATATGCTGGAAGCGAATCGCCTGATCCTGGAAGAAATGTCAGCGTCGGTCGAAGGATTTGTGGATCGCGACTCTCACCTGATTGGCAAGGTGATTATCGAGAAGGGAGCGGAAATCATCAACAGCACCATCCGCGGTCCGGCCATCATCGGTGAATATACGCGCATTATCAACGCCTACATTGGACCCTTTACCTCCATCTATCACCACTGCGTCATTGAGAGCGCCGAGATCGAGCATTCGATCGTGCTGGAGCACTGCACCATCCGTGATCTCCCGCACCGCCTGGAGGATAGTTTGATCGGGCGGTACGTTGAGGTGACACGCTCGCCGCGCAAACCGAAAGCGTACCGCCTGGTGCTGGGAGATCACTCCAACGTAGGCGTGTTGTAAGCGTGGGTTGAACGTTCAGCCTTCAGCCCGCGCTATGCAACATGGATGTAATCAACATCGGAGATGCGCATAAGTTTCGTCCAGTCGTGGCGCGACTCGATGTAGCGAATCGTGCCTGACGCTGCACGCATGACGACCGAGTAGGTGCGGGCGCCGCCGCTGAAATACCGCACCCCACGCAGGAACTCACCGTCGGTAATGCCGGTGGCGGCAAAGAACACATTCTCGCCGCGCACGAGATCGGACGTGCGATAGACGCGATCAAGGTCGATGCCATTGGCGGCGGCCATAGCGCGTTCGTCATCATTCCGGGGCCAGAGTTTGCACTGGATCTCACCGCCGATACATTTCATCGCGCATGCCGTAATGACCGCTTCAGGAGCGCCGCCGATCCCCATAAGGATGTCTGCTGGCGGATCCTCGATAGCGGTCATGATGCCTGCGGATACGTCACCGTGCAGGATAAGCTTGATCCGCGCTCCGGTCTCGCGGATCTGCCGGATCAGTTCCTTATGACGCGGTCGGTCGAGGACGACGACGGTAATATCTTCAATTTCCTTCTTGAGCGCCCGTGCGACATTGCGGATGTTCTCATCAACCGGCGCATTGATGTCGATTGCGCCGCGCGCCTGTGGTCCGACCGCCAGTTTGTCCATGTAGGCGATGCCCGACCAGTGATAGAGCGAACCGCGCTCTGCGATGGCAACCACGGCAATCGCGCCCGGCATACCCTCGGCGAGCAGCGTCGTGCCCTCAATTGGGTCGACGGCGACATCAACCTCCGGCGGATCGCCAGTGCCGACCTTCTCGCCAATGTAGAGCATAGGCGCTTCGTCCTTCTCACCCTCGCCAATCACCACCACCCCATCCATTGGAACGGCGTCGAGCGCAAAGCGCATGGCATCGACCGCCGCCTGATCGGCGGCGTTCTTGTCGCCACGACCCATGAGGCGGGCGGCGCGTAACGCCGCCGCTTCAGTGCAGCGCACCAGGTCCATTCCCAGGTTTCGTTCGAGACGCATCCGCAGCCTCCTTCAGTGAACTTCCGCGTAACCGCGCATGTCGAACAGGGTCGGTTACGATTGTAGCATGACTGCGTCGGTCTGCATAGAACTCAGTTGACGCAGTGCATCTACAGTATCATTATGTCTACTGGCACTCTCACTTGCTGAGTGCTAAAATGGGACTTGACAAAAACAACCGATTTCGTTAGTATAGAGAGCGGTTAGCACTCTCGGTCGGAGAGTGCTAACCGCTTCAATTCTTTGCACACTGCACGGTATCGAAGGAGGTTGCACAGATATGAGCACGGATTTCCGCATCCGGCCGCTCGCTGATCGCGTGGTGGTCAAGCCTGTCGAGCGCGAAGAGAAGACCAAGGGCGGCATCTATCTGCCGGATACGGCGAGCAAAGAGCGTCCAATGGAGGGCACGGTGCTGGCGGTCGGCGAGGGACGCATCGATGACAACGGCAAGCGCATTCCGATGAGCGTCAAGACCGGCGATCGCGTCATTTTCGCCAAGTACAGCGGCACCGAATTCAAGATCGACGATGTCGAGTATCTTATCCTTTCCGAAAAGGACATCCTGGGCATTATCCAGGAGTGACGCCATTTCCATCGCATAGTCGTCAGGCTTTATTCTGTCTGATCAGGAGGACAGGACTCCCATGCCAAAGCAGTTGTATTTCAACGAAGAAGCGCGCCGCGCGCTCAAGCGTGGCGTCGATATTGTTGCCGACGCTGTCAAGACGACGCTCGGACCCCGTGGGCGCAACGTATCGATCGATAAGAAGTTTGGCGCGCCGACCGTGACCCACGACGGCGTGACCGTCGCCAAAGAGATTGAACTGAAGGACCCCTTCGAGAACATGGGCGCGCGCCTGCTGGTCGAAGTCGCCACCAAGACCAACGATGTCGTTGGTGACGGAACGACCACGGCGACCGTTCTGGCGCAGTCGATTGTCAACGAAGGTCTGAAGATGGTCGCTGCCGGCGCCAACCCGATGCTGATCAAGCGCGGTCTCGATAAGGCGGTCGAAGCGGTCGTCGCTGAGTTGAAGAGCGCCGCCATCCCGGTGCGCGACCGCGCCGATATCGCGCACGTTGCGGCTATCTCCGCCGCCGACACTGAGATCGGCGATCTGATTGCCGAGGTGATGGAGAAAGTCGGCAAGGATGGCGTGATTACGGTCGAGGAGAGCAAGGGTATCGCCTTCGAGAAGGAATACACCGAAGGCATGCAGTTCGACCGCGGCTACATCTCGCCCTACTTCGTCACCAACCCCGAGCGGATGGAAGCCGAGCTCGAAGATCCCTACATCCTGATTACCGATAAGAAGATCAGCAGCATTCAGGACATCCTGCCAGTGCTCGAGCGGGCGCTGCAGGTCACCAAGAATCTGGTGATCATCGCCGAAGACGTTGACGGCGAGGCGCTGGCGACCCTGGTGGTCAACAAACTGCGCGGCACGATCAACGCGCTGGCGGTGAAGGCGCCTGGTTTCGGCGATCGCCGCAAGGCGATGTTGCAGGATATTGCCATCCTGACCGGCGGCACGCTTATTTCGGAGGAGATTGGCCGCAAGCTCGACAGCGCGACGGTTGAGGACCTGGGCCGCGCGCGCCGCGTCGTGTCGGACAAGGACAACACGACGATCATCGAGGGGCGCGGCGATGAGCGTGCCATCCGCGCGCGCATCGAGCAGATCCGCGCGCAGATCGAGACCACGACCAGCGACTTCGACCGCGAGAAGCTGCAGGAGCGCCTGGCGAAGCTGGCGGGTGGCGTGGCGGTGCTGAAGGTCGGCGCTGCGACTGAGCCAGAGCTGAAGGAGAAGAAGCACCGCGTTGAGGATGCGCTCTCGACGGCGCGCTCGGCAGTTGAAGAGGGCATCGTGCCCGGCGGCGGCGTGGCGCTGCTCAATGCCGTTCCGGCGCTCGACCGCGTTCAGGTGACGTATGAGGACGAGAAGTACGGCGTGCAGATCCTGCGCCGCGCGCTCGAGGAGCCGATGCGTCAACTGGCGCGCAATGCCGGTGAGGACGGCGCAGTAGTTATCGATACCGTGCGCCGCCTGCAGAAGGAGAAGAACGACAAGAACATCGGCTACAACGTGCTGACCGGTGAGTTCGGCAACATGGTCGAGATGGGCATTATCGACCCCGTGAAGGTGACCCGCTCGGCGGTGCAGAATGCCGTCTCGATCGCGGGCCTGCTGCTGACCACCGAGGCGCTTATTGCCGATATTCCTGAGGAGAAGCCCGCAACGCCATCTCCCGGCGGCGGGATGGACTTCTAAGAGGTCGGTTCCACGGGCAGAGGCGTTGCAATGCAACGCCTCTCCTGTTTTTACCGCCACGAACTCAACCACTCGCTCAGCGACAGGCGCGGCGCCAGGCGCGGCGCGGCAGCGCGCGATGTCGCAAGGTCCCACACCATATCGGCGATCTCAAAGGCCGCCAGCGGACGACCAGCCGCACGCGCCGCGTCTGCTGCCGCCTGCCGCGCTTCCGGTCGTTCGATCCAGCGTTGCAGTGCGGCGACGAATTGCGCGGCGTCCGGCGTGTACTGCGCAGCGCCGCGTCGCATAACATATTCCAGATTCCCGGCTTCCTGCCCCGGCGCCGCGCCGTAGATCAGGAGTGGTCGCCCGACCGCCAGCGCCTCGCTGACGCTCAGCCCCCCCGCCTTGGTGGCAATGATGTCTGCCGCATACATCATATCCGCCAGCGGGACAAATCCGTAGACATGCACAGGATTCTTCCAGTCGCGTGCGCGCAACGTTGCGGCAAGATCGCTATTGCGACCGGCAACGACTGCGATCTGAAGGTTCTGGCACGCTTCATCGGCGGCGATTGCCAGTTCCGCTAACGGACCCACGCCCGCACCGCCGCCAGAGATCAGCACCGTCACGAGATCGGTGCGCCAGCCCAGATCGCGCCGCACATCCTCGGGAGCGCTGCGTTGCGCAGCAAACCGGGGATGCACCGGAATGCCGACAATATGCACCTGCTGCGGGCTCAGCCCGCAACTCAATGCACGTGTACGCACTCCCGCATTCGGAACGATGCAGAGATCATCTATCGGAGAGAACCATGTGTGATGAACATGCCCCAGATCGGTGACGACGGTCACCAGTCCGGGACGGCCGCGCGCGTTGCGATAGGCATCGGCGACCAGCGCAGTGAAGAGCGGATAGACGCTGATGACGACATCCGGCGCGTGACGCACCAGCAGGCGGTGCAGCGCATCACCGATCGCCAGACGCATCGCGCCGCGCAGCAACGCGGCATACGTCGCTGCATCGGTCAGGGTATGCGCCCGATCATACCGCTCAGGCGCATGCTGCATGGTCGACAGGTAGAATGCTTCTGCGCGACGGAGCAGAGACGGACTGGATGGTTCGTGCAACGGATTGGCGATAGCGACCTGTACATTCTGACGATAGGAGTGCAACAGGGCCGCCTCGAGCGCTTGCGCGGCGCTGCGATGTCCGCTCCCCGCATCGGTTGTCAATATCAGGATGCGCACAACGCGCATAAGCATCTCTCCTCCTGTGTGTGTATGTTCCTGACAGTTGTTAGACGTTTATAATTGTTTTACTGTTTCACGGCTCCGTATCCTGCCAGTTCGCCAGATGCTTTATAGACGGGTGCGCAACGCAGCCAGACGCTCCGATGCAGCATCGATGGTCTCCAGACGCTTGGCAAAGCAGAAGCGCGCCAGGCGCGGCGCATCCGCCGGATCGCTGTAGAACACCGACGTGGGGATCGCCGCCACGCCGATGTCGGTCGTCAACCAGCGGCAGAAGGCGCGGTCATCGGTCCAGCCAATGGCGCTGATGTCGGCGGAGATGAAATAGGCGCCCTCAACGGGTAGCACCGGCAATCCAGCGCTTTCGAGCGCCCGTGCCAGTCGTGACCGTCGTTCACCGTAGTCTCGCAACAGGTCGCGGTAGTACCCATTGACCGGCGCCTGCTCGAGCGCTATGGCAATCGCCTCCTGCAGCGGCGATGATGTGGCAAAGGTAACCCACTGATGCGCCTGGCGCAGCGCATGGTTCAGGTGCGCCGGTCCTACCGCATAGCCAATCTTCCATCCGGTGACGCTGAACGTCTTCCCGGCGCTGTTGAGCGTCAATGTGCGCTCCCACATGCCGGGAAGCGTCGCCAGCGGCACATGCGCCGCGCCGTCGAACACCAACCGGTCGTACACTTCGTCGGTGACGGCGATAGTGTTGTGATCCTGACAGAGACCAGCGATGAGTTCCAGTTCGGCGCGTGTGAAGACCTTGCCGGTCGGGTTGTGCGGCGTGTTGAGAATGATGAGCGCCGGTCTGCGCGCGAAGGCGGCGTGCAGTTCCGCCGGATCGAACCACCACGCCATGTGAGCGGCGTCCGGCGGATAGAGACGCACCGGAAGGGGGACGCCGCCTGCCAGGGTAATATCGGGCACATAAGCGTCATATGCTGGCTCAAAAATGATGACTCTGTCTCCCGGATCGATAAGCGCCAGTATTGCGTCGCAGATCGCCTCTGTCGCGCCGCTGGTAATCGTCACTTCGCGTTGCCAGTCCACCGCACGTCCATAGTCGCGTTCCCACTGCGCAGCAACCGCCTGCCGCAGGCGGGGCAGACCAGGCATCGGCGCGTACTGGTTGATGTCGGCGCTGATGGCTGCGACTGCCGCTTCCTTCACGAATGCCGGACCCGGAAAATCAGGGAAGCCCTGACCCAGGTTGATCGCGCCGCGCTCCAGCGCCAGCGCACTCATCTCGGTAAAGATTGTCGTGCCAAACCCTGCCACACGGCGGGCAAGCCTGCCGGACATGCGTTCGCTCCCTGAGTTCAGCTATGATGGGTTGCCGATTTCCTCTACAAAGTATCGTACCATACCTGGGGTACATGTGCAGAGTCGATGCCTTGAGGCGGGTGAGCCCGCTCGCCCGGCGCCTGAAGTCGCGGGCGACGGTTGCGAAGCCCGCCTGCGCGGGCTAGATCCCGGCGATACCGGATTATTTTCTCAAACTCCATAAGCCCTGGCTGAGAACGTGAAAGCCCCTTCGGGGCTTCCACGTCCTGAGCGAGGGCTTATGAGCATTAAGCATTAAGTCCGGCATACGGCGCTGCCCGCGCCCTTCGACAGGCTCAGGGCGCGGGCAGCGTGCTCCCTGAGTCCTGAGCCTGTCGAAGGGCCGAAGGGTGCGCGCCGCTGGTGGTATACCCAAATAAATACTTAATCTTCATTAGCCCGTAGCTCAGAGGACGCGCGGCACGGTGGCGCAGGTTTTGGATTATTTCGCGCAAGCCCTCGCTGAGGGCGTGAAAGCCACAATAGGGCTGGCCCATATACCAGACGTCGCTCGCAGCGCCAGAGAGAAAAACGCGATAGCAGGCGAAGTTGCGCCATCTCCCTGCGTAGTCGACGATCTGCCGGTGAGAAAACGCCATCGAGCGGATTGAAACGAACAGTCGGGTATGGTACTATGCCCGTAATCCGGGTCATGATAGGGAATTTCTCGCATCCAGTTCAAAGGTATTGGTTATGAGCGCACCGGATGCTCGTCTGAGGCAGCGGCTGAGTCGCTTCAGGAAAGCGTTGTCGCGTTTGCGCGAAGCGGTGGACCTCGCCGCCGAACGTCCTCTCTCCAGGCTCGAAGAGCAGGGGCTGATCCAGGCATTCGAGTTCACGCACGAACTGGCGTGGAATGTGCTCAAGGATTTCCTGGAACTTCAAGGCGTGGCGCCGTTGTACGGCTCGAAAGACACGACTCGTGAAGCGTTCAAGCGCGGTCTGCTGGATCAGGGCGATCTATGGATGGATATGATTCGGGATCGCAATCTGACATCACACACCTATAATGAAGAAACGGCAGTCCTGATCGCCAGAGCGGTCATACAACACTATTTCCCCCAATTTGTCGCATTATCCAACAAAATGGAACAATTGCTCGCAGAGGCTCCATGAAATACGGCTTGAAAGGATCAACGATCGAAAAGATACGCTGTGTCCTTGCCCACTACCCGCAGGTGAAACAAGCCGTGCTCTACGGCTCACGCGCGCGTGGAAACTACAAGATTGGCTCCGATATAGACCTGACCCTGATTGGTGGTGATGAACTGGATCTTTCCATTTTGGGAAAAATCATGGATGAACTCGATGATCTGTTGCTGCCATACACATTCGATCTGTCGCTCTTTAGCCTGATTAGCGATCCAGAGATGCGAGAAGAAATCGAACGCACGGGTGTGGTGTTGTATGAACGTTGTGATGACCCGTATTTGAAAGAACTGTAATCCTGCCGGATCTTGACGCAGGGCGCAGTCTGGCGTATGCTTCCGGCAGGGAAGTCGTTCAGGGGCTTCAGGAGGTGATGAGCAGGTTACAGGTCATCGAGAAGCGCATGGACTGCGGGATGGAGTCCTGCAGTTGACGAGGCGGAGGTTCCCTGTCGCGCGACAGGGCTAACGCCGATACGATCGGCGGAACATCGAGAGATCAGCGGATGCCTCCCAGGCGCGCCGCCGCCTGTGAGCGCTCCACCAAAACCATCCGGCGACGGGTGGCACAAATGGAGTGCAGCGAGCGCCCTCCTGTGCGACACAGAGCGCTGCGTATGCCCCGCGCAGTTGGGTGTCGTTCCAATCAGCATAGCCATAAGTTGCGCCAGTTGGGGGCGGTCAGGTCGCTCTCTGGCATGGCGCACCCTGTAGCATTTCTTGGCATTCTCAAGAACCTAAGGACGCTGTGGGCTATTGGGGTTTGAATAAATGTTCCGCTATCCGCCCACCCGCCCGGCGCCTGAAGTCGCGGGCTACGGTTGCGAAGCCCGCCTTCGCGGGCTGGATTCGGGCGATACCGGATTATTTTCTCAAACTCCATAAGCCCTGGCTGAGATCGCACAAGCCCCTGCGGGGCTTCCACGTCCTTTTAGGAAACCCTCAGAAAGGAACTGCTCATGTGCGGAATTGTCGGATATATCGGACCGCGCGACGCCAGCGAGGTGCTGCTGCATGGTCTGGGACGGCTCGAATATCGCGGCTACGACTCGGCGGGCATCGCGGTGGATGACGGTCAGCGCCTGCAATTGCGGCGCAGCGTTGGCAAACTTGCGAATCTGGCAGCACAGTTGCGCGAGTATCCAGTCAATGGGCGCTGCGGCATCGGTCACACCCGTTGGGCGACGCACGGCGGCGTCACCGAGGAGAACGCCCACCCGCACCGCGATGCGTCCGGCGAGATTGTCGTCATTCAGAATGGGATTGTCGAGAACTATCTCGAACTGAAGGAACGCCTGATTGCCCGTGGACATCAGTTCGTCTCGCAGACCGATACCGAAGTTATTGCCCGATTACTGGGTGAATACTACGACGAAACCGGGTCGCTCGAACAGGCGATGCGCCGCACCCTCGCCGAGTTGCGCGGCGGCAATGCCGTCGTGGCGATGACGCGCCGCGAGCCGGGGCGGATCGTCGCTGCGCGCCTGGGACATGCCGGGGGAATTGTCGTCGGTCTGGGGGACGATGAGATGTTCGTCGCCTCGGATGTGCCAGCGATCCTCGATTACACCCGCCGCGTTGTGTTTCTCGACGACCGCGAGATTGCCGTGATCGACGCCAGTGGTGCAACAATTTCGCGGCTTGATGGAACGCCGGTGGTCCGTGCGCCGCTGACTATCCCGTGGGATCCGGTTTCCGCCGCCAAGGGCGACTACAAGCATTTCATGCAGAAGGAGATCTTCGAGCAGCCGCGTGCGCTGACCGATGTGCTGCGCGGACGGATCGATCTCGATCATGGCGCTGTTCTGCTCGACGAGTTGACCTTCAGTGATCAGGAGTTGCGTCACCTGGAACGAATCTATGCGGTTGGCTGCGGAACGGCGTGGCACGCAGCGCTGATTGCAAAGTTTGCCATCGAGGCGCTGGCGCGATTGCGCGTTGAGGTCGATTATGGCTCGGAATTCCGCTATCGCGAGCCGCTGATCGGCGAGCGCGCCGCAGTGCTGGCGATCACTCAGAGCGGCGAGACGGTCGATACGCTGGCAGCGATGGAAGAGGCGCGACGGCAACGGGCAAAGAGCATCGCCATCGTCAATGCGGTCGGGAGTCAGGCGGCGCGGCTGGCAGACGGCGGGGCGATCTACCTGCACGCCGGTCCCGAAATCGGCGTCGCCTCGACCAAGGCGTTCACCACGATGCTGGTGGCGTCGTACCTGCTGGCGCTGCGGTTGGGCGCCGTGCGCGGCGTGCTCTCCGCCGACGAGGTGCGCCGTTACATTCAGGCGTTGATCGAACTGCCCGGCAAGGTCGAGCGTATTCTGGAACGCCAGACTATCTACGAAGAGCTGGCGGAACGGTACCACAGCGCGCGTGATGCGCTCTACCTGGGCAGGCAGGTGAACTACCCCATTGCGCTGGAAGGCGCATTGAAACTGAAGGAGATCAGTTACATCCACGCTGAAGGGTATCCGGCAGGCGAAATGAAGCACGGTCCCATCGCCCTGATCGACCGCGATCTGCCGGTAGTGTGCATCGCCATGCGCGATAGCGTCTACGAAAAAATGATCTCGAACATTGAGCAGGTGCGCGCGCGCGGCGGGCATGTGATTGCCATTGCAACTGAGGGTGACGAATTAATTGCGTCGAAGGCGGATTACATCATTGAGGTTCCACATACGCTGCCATTGCTGACGCCGGTCCTCACCAGCATCCCGATGCAACTGATCGCCTATCATATGGCGGTGCATCGCGGGTGCGACGTGGATCAACCGCGCAATCTGGCGAAGAGTGTGACCGTCGAGTAGTGATTTCTGTCGCAAACCTGCTATAATGACCTCAGAACAACGAGGTCAACAATGACGCCTGACAGATTGCCGCACATCGGCGTACTGGTGATGGAGTACGGCGAACCGACAACGCTCGCCGACATCGTTCCATACCTGACTGCTCACTACCACGGATATCCGCCGTCGCCGCAAGACATCGCATTCATGCGCGAGCGCTGCCAGCGCGTCTGGAGCGGCGACAGCGGAAGTTCCGCCGCCAGGCGCCTGGCAGTGGCGCTCGCCGACGAACTGACGCAACGCTATGGTTCGCGTTTTCAGGTGGTCCTCGGCGCCCGCCACTGGCATCCAACTGTCGCCGACGCGCTTACTCATCTCGTTCGGACAGGCGTGCAGCATGTCATCGTGTTGCCGCTCAGTCCGATCGCTTCGCACATGAGCATGCGCAGTTATCAGGAGACGCTCGACCGCGCTCAGGAGAGCCTGGAGCGACCGGTGCATCTGCACCTGATTCCTGAATGGCCCGAATTGCCAGGGTATGTGTCGGCGCTGACGACGAACGCGGTCATCGCGCTGGAGCGTCTTGTCGGGAATGAGCGCCGCAATGTGGCGCTGCTCGCCATTGCGCATAGTGTTGCAGAAAGTGCGCGCAAGCCCGAAACCGACTATCAATGGCGGCTACACCGGATGATGCAGCGACTGATTGCCGCACTTGGCTGTGCTGCCGGGTATCTGGCGTACTACAGCGCTGAGGGACCGGGGCAGTGGCTGGGTCCTGATGTGCTGGTTGCGCTGGAAGAGATTGCTCGTGCAGGGTTCGGACACGTGCTGGCGGTTCCAATCAACACCGTCTACGACAACGTCGAGGTCTGTTATGAACTCGACGTGCGCATAGCAGAGCGAGCGGCAGCGCTTGGGTTGAGGTACGCTCGCTCTGCCATCCCCAACGCCGCTCCGGCGCTTATCGCCGATCTTGCGACGCTTGTCGCCGATGCAACGGCTGTCTTTGACACTGCTGGATAGAGGAAGATCATGTCAACGACATCCGCGCGCCGCTGGCCCGGTCGACGCGCTGTGATCACTGCTGTCGGGCTTGTGCTCATCGTAGCGGCATGCGCTGCAGGGGTCTTTTTCTTTCGCGGCGGGCAACAGACGCCGGTGCGCAGCTACGGGCTGGTCAACCCGCGAGTTGATACATTGATCGCAACGGTCAACGCCACCGGGCAGATCGCTCCAGTTCAGACGGTTAACCTCAATTTTGCTGTGACCGGGCGAGTCGCTGAAGTGCTGGTGCGCCCCGGAGATGCGGTGGAAAAGGGCCAGCCGCTGGCGCGACTCGACACCCGCGAACTGGAACTGCGTCTGGCACAGGCGGAAGCGCAACTGGCGCAGGCGCAGGCGAACCTCGACCGCCTGCTCGCCGGTCCGTCGCCAGCCGAGCTTGCCGCTGCCGAAGCGCAACTCGCGCAGGCTGCCGGTCAGTTGCGGCAGGTGGAAGGGAGCGTCACAGCAGCGGATATGCGCGCTGCAGAGGAGCAACTGCGGCAGGCGGAAGCGCGCCTCAATCAGTTGCTGAGAGGTCCGCGCGAATCGGATATTCAGGCTGCCGAAGCGCGCATCCGCGAGGCGGAACTGAACCTGGAACGCCAGCGCGCCCAACTCTCCGCCGCCAAAACCAACGCGCAGATTCAATTGGAACAGGCGGTCAACCAGTTGACGCAAGCGCAATCGCGCTACTCGACGGCGAAACAGAACTGGGAGTATGTGCGCGAAACCGGCGCCGATCCGATCGTGCGCACGGTGGCTGACCCGAATCGACCAGGGCAGACGCGCCCAAACATTCTGAACGACTCGCAGCGTCAGCAGTACTACGACGCCTTTGTTCAGGCGGA
>JANWXL010000395.1 GCA_025055265.1 Roseiflexus sp. | reverse complement strand
CTTCGTTCGCCATCGCGCTGTTTCTTTGGCGTCTGGAGCGGCGCCCGGCGCGCGGACCAGCCCCGGAGGGGCTTGCACGATCGCAGCCAGGGCTTCAGCCCGCAGCGAGACGGCGGGTTCTGACACATCATGCCTGCACCCTGTTGATGAGCCGCGCTTGACGATCCCGCACCGCTTGCGTACAATCGTTCGTGTTGGACAGTAGAGGATCTGCGTTCCCGACTGAATACGTATCGACACAAATAATGCGCCTGCTGCATCTGGCTGACCTGCATATCGGCATTGAAAACTATGGTCGCGTTGATCCGGCAACTGGGCTGCATACCCGGCTGCGCGACTATCTGGAGCGCCTGGATGAGGCGATTGAGATCGGGCTTGCCGAGGGCGTGGATGCGGTACTTATCGCCGGTGACATTTATAAAAATCGCACGCCCAATCCGACGCAGCAGCGTGAGTTTGCCCGGCGCATCCATCGCCTGCGTGCGTGCGGGCTGCCGGTGTTCATCCTCACCGGCAATCACGATGTCTCGCCGGCCGCCGGGCGCGCTCACGCCGTTGAAATCTTCGATACCCTGGCAGTCGATGGCGTGACGATCGCCGACCGTCCGCGCATCCACACGCTGCACACGCGATCCGGTCCGCTTCAGATCATCGCGCTGCCCTGGGTGACACGCCACGCCCTGCTGACGAAAGAGGAATTGCGCATGGCATCGTTTCTGGAGATCGAAACGATGCTGATCGAACGGGTGGAGCGCTTTTTGCGGCAGGCTGCCGAAGACCTCGATCCGACGCTGCCAGCCGTGCTGACTGTCCATGGCACGATTGACGGCGCAACGTTCGGCGCGGAACGGCAGGTGCTCCTCGGGCGCGACCTGGTGTACCCGCGTAGTCTGGTGACGCTGCCAGGCGTCGATTATGTGGCGATGGGGCATATCCATCGCCATCAGGCGCTTGGCGACCATCCGCCCGTCGTTTATCCGGGAAGCATCGAGCGGATTGATTTCGGTGAAGAGGACGAGGATAAGGGGTGCATCATCGTTGATCTGACAGCAAAGGGGGAAGCGCGCTGGCGTTTTCATAAGCTGGCGGCGCGCCCATTTGTGACGATTGCAGTCGATGTGCGTGGCGTGAATGACCCGATGCAACGAGTGCTGGCAGCTATTGAACGTCGGTCGCTGGGCGGCGCGGTAGTGCGGGTGAAGGTCGATGCACGTTCCGAACAGGCGGATCTGATCCAGACCGAAGCGATCCGGCGCGCGCTTGATGAAGCTGGCGCATATGTCATTGCCGCCGTAGCGGTCGAAGTTGAACGCAGCAACCGCGGGCGCTTGGGCGGCGGCGACGCAAGCGTCCTCGACGGATTGACGCCGCGCCGTGCGCTGGAGCTGTACCTGCGCCAGAAGACGCCGCCACTCCCCGAAGAACGCATCACCGCACTGCTCGCCGCTGCTGACGAACTGCTAGCAGAGTTATTGACGTAATCCTGCATCCCCGCTACAATCAATGCTACTTTTTGACGTTTGACGCAGAACGTTCCACGGGAACCACTCCATCGCAGAGGCACGCACATCATGAATGACATGCTGCACGAGATCTTGCGCGCTGCGCGACGGCTGCGGCGCGCACTGCGTCCGACGCCGCTTGAGGAGTCAATCCGGCTCGGCGCGCTGACCGACGGACGGGCATTGCTGAAACTGGAAAATACGCAGCCGACCGGGTCGTTCAAGGTGCGCGGCGCATTAAATATGTTGCTGGCACTGCCGCCCCACGTTCGTGAACGCGGTGTTGTTGCAGCATCGTCGGGTAATCATGGCGCAGCCGTCGCCTATAGCGCACTGACCCTTGGCGCCCCGGCGCTTATCTTCGTCCCCGAAGACACCTCGTCGGTCAAGATCGACGCTATGCGCGACTTCGGCGCCGATGTGCGCGTCTATGGCGATGATTGTGTGGTTGCCGAAACCTATGCACGCGCATACGCGGCTGAACATGGCCTGACCTACATTTCACCCTACAACGACCCGCTGGTCATTGGCGGGCAGGGGACGATCGGCGTGGAGCTGGCGCGCCAGATTGATCGCCTTGATGCGATCCTGGTTGCCGTCGGCGGCGGGGGATTGATCAGCGGCATCGCCACCTACATGAAAGCGGTGCAGCCCGATGTGCGGATCATCGGCTGTTCGCCGATCAATTCTCCGGCCATGTATGAGTCGGTGCTGGCAGGCGAGGTGGTCTCGCCACCAATTCTCCCGACCCTGTCGGACGGTACGGCTGGCGGTGTGGAACCGGGAGCAATCACGCTCGACCTGTGCCGTTCGCTGGTCGATGAATGGGTGCTGGTATCCGAAGAAGAGATCGCCGCCGCCATGCGCCTGATGATCGAAACGCAGCATACGCTGGTGGAAGGATCGGCGGGCGTCGCTGTCGCCGGGTACCTGCGCCTCAAGGAAGAGATGCGCGGCAAGACGGCAGCCATCATTATCTGCGGCGCGAACGTCAGTCTGGCGACGTTGCGCACCGTTATTGATATGAGCGTCTGAAAGATACAGTACAATGGCGCGGGCTGCCAGAGCGGGCAGACTGTGTTTGGATGGAAAGGACATTGTGACCATGACGCGGATCCCGATTGCCCTGCAATTGTACTCAGTGCGCGAAGACGCGGCGCGAGATCTGCAGGGCGTGCTTGCCGCTGTCGCCGACATGGGGTATGAAGGGGTCGAGTTTGCCGGATACTACGGGCACGATGCCCGAACGATTCGTGGATGGCTTGATGCGTATGGCTTGAAGGTCGCCGGTGCGCACGTTGGCATCGAGGCGCTGCTCGGCGATGAGCTGGCGCGCACCGTCGAGTTTCATCAGATCCTCGGCAATACGACGCTGATCGTCCCCGGTCTGGCGGAGCAGTGGCGCAACTCACGCACCGCCTGGTTGAAGACTGCCGAGACGCTGAACGCTATCGCTGTTGCGCTCAAGCCATATGGCATGCGCACCGGTTATCACAACCACCATATCGAGTTCGTTCCCATGGAGGGTGAATTGCCGTGGGATACGCTCTTCAGCAACACCACCGATGATGTGATCATGCAATTCGATACCGGCAATGCACTTCATGGCGGCGCTCAGGCGGCGCCGTTCCTGCGTCGCTACCCGGGGCGCGCAAAAACGGTGCATCTGAAGGAATACTCCGCCACGAACGACTCGGCGCTCATCGGCGAGGGTGATGTGCCGTGGAGTGAGATTTTTGAACTGTGCGAGACTATCGGCGGAACCGAGTGGTACATTGTCGAACAGGAGAGTTACGCCTACCCGCCGCTCGAGTGCGTCCGGCGCTGCCTGCAGGCGCTCAGGGCGATGGGGAAGTAAGCTCCTAACGTAGCGGAACAACCATGCCTCCTGTGCGCGCAGCAATTCGATCCAGCGCGCAACGATTTCATGCTGCGAGCATTCGTTGAAAGGCTGATGAGAAATTGACCGCTCCGACGCCTGCTGCGTCGCCTGCGAACCGACCGACTCAAGCGTCGCTTGCCAGTCGATCCGATCCGGCAGCGTGTCGCTGCCTTCACTGCCTCCCTGTAAGGCAGGAGCCAAGGCATCAACCGGCTGATCACCGGCAGGCAGTCTGTTGTTATGCCCTGGAGTGACAGTTTCTGTCGCACTTGTCCGCCACGTCGCGTCGTCGTCATCTGCAGCATGAGCATCGTTCCGCTCATCTTCCCATATCGGACTCGAGGAGGAGGCGTTCGATACAACCGATACATTATTGCTGATATCGTTCCAATTCCAGATGCTGTGTTTCCGGTCGTTAACCTCAACCGTTGATTGGCGCTGTGGTGCTGTGTCTGTCCGCGATGCGCCAGCGAGAAGAGATGGCTCTTCGTGTGACGCATCGTTCGACTGGAAGCTCGCCTGCTGCGCGTCGGACGCGGATGGTTCGGCGACTTGCGCATCAGTGAGCGCCAGACGCGGCGCTGACGAACTCAGTACGCGGCGCCCTGCCTGAACCTGAACCGCAGGACGCAGCAATTCCAGATTGCTGGCGGCAAGCGTGGCCTTAAGTACGGTATCGTTCCACAACTCGTCGGTCATCGCTGCCGCGGCTTCTTGCTCCTGATGCGGCGCAAAGCGCGCCGCGACACGGTAGAGCGTGCGTTGCACCACAGTGCGAATGATCTTTTCGGCAGCGCCTGGGGTATGCCGCTCTCCGTCGCGTGTGCGCAACCGGTAGAATCCCCCAATGTGCACCTCGAACATCTCACCCGGCTGACTGCTTTCAACGGCGAACGATATCAGCAATGGACGATCACGAAACTGTTCACGAATCGACTCTGCAAAATCTCGGGCGTAGCGATCCAGTTGGACGGTCATATCAACACGGCGCAGCGCCAATCCCAACTGTTCGAACCGCTGCGGCAATTCATTGCCGGTCGTGAGCGCTTCGACAAGATATTCTCTGAGCAATCCCTCCTCTTCGATGCCCAGTTTCTGAGCAATCGCGCGCGCACGTTGCACAATTGCCGTCTCAAACTCGTACAGCACATTGACATGTTCGACTGCCACGCGTTCCGGGCGCTCCGCCTGGTAGACTAGCTGGAGCGCAACGTTGAAGGCGTAGCCAATATCCCGTGATTCAAGACGAAGATCGAGTGTGAGCAGGCGCTCACGCATATCCACTTCGCGATACTCGAAGGGCCAGTCGAGATAATCCGAGAGCGTGCGTCGCGTATTCGCCGGGATGACTGATGTGATTCGTCCACGGCGGGACACGACCAGCGCAATATGCGGTTGGGCAGTGAGAGGCGCCAGGCGCACAACATCCCGCCATCCGCGACGGCGGATAGGACCGACCAGAGGATCTGACTGATGGACTGACATACCGGCGCTCCGCTGTGCCTGTTATCTTCCGGCATATGCGTATCGATGGAAATGGGCGTCAGGATACGGCGGATAACAAAAATGAAATGTCCGGGAATGAGGCAAGAGGCGAGAGGCAAGGGGCAGGATTTGAAAGTGGAAGTGAGAAGGTACGAAAGAGGAAGGTGTAAAGGTTAATCCCTACTCCCCACTTCCCACTCCCTGCCCCCTAACTCTACCCGTCGCACCAGGCGTCGGTCAAGCGCTGCGAGACCTGCTGCCGAGCCGATGCCTACCGCCAGACAGACCAGCCAGGGCAGCGCAGGGATGCCAATGTCACGACCAAAACCATAGAGCGCCCCGCCTGCGTAGTTGCCAATGCCGCCACCCAATGCCAGCGCCAGCGCATTGACGCCAAAGTACGACCCAAGCGCTGCGGGATTGGCCAGATCGGCAGCAACCGTCTGTTGCCCGGGCGCCGCCAGCAGCGCCCCAAGCGAGAAGACTGCCACGCTCGCCAGCAGCGCTTCAATTGTCCCGGCAAATGCCACACTTCCCAGCCCCAGCGCCATCACCATAATGCCAAACATCAGCAGCGGGAGCGGGCGGAGCCAGCGCTCCGCCAGGCGCATGACCGGATACTGCAATACAACGCTCGTGCCCGCATTCAGTGCATAGAGCCAGCTAACTGCATCGGCCACACCCGCCAGCGCTCGCGCTGCCAGAGGAAGCGAAATGGTCAACTGCACCCACATGAACCAGTAGCCCATCAGCAGAACGTTGAATGCCATGAAGCGGCGGTCGCGCAACGCCATCAGAATGCCCGCCAGCAATTCGGCGCGTTCGGTTGCGACCTGCACCGATGGCAGGAGCAAAAATGTCATCACAGATGCGAGGAAGAAGCATCCGCCAGCGGCGAGCGCAACGAAGGCGAAATCGATCCGTAGCAGCGCCGCACCCGCCAGCGGGCCAAGCGACATGCCCAACCCGCGCACGACGCCTAACACAGCAAAGTAGCGATTGCGCTCCTCAGGACGTATCAGCGCCACCATAGCCGCTGATGAAGGCGAGTCGAACAAGGCGCCGCCAACCGCTGCCAGAATAGCGCTGACCATCAGGAATGGATACGTTGTCGCAACTGCCATAGCGCTGAAACTGATAGCCCGAATGAGCATCCCAACGACGATCAACTCCTTTGCGCCAAACCGATCTGCCAGTGCACCGCCGAAGACCGTCAACCCCTGCTGCGTCAACTGCCGAATCGCCAGCACCAGCCCCACGGCGCCCGCCGACCATCCCAGATCCTCAACGTATCGTATTGACACGAGGGGGATAACCATGAAGAATCCGCCCCACATGAGAAATGTGATTACAAGCATCACAATGGCGCCGCGCCGTCGCTGCGCTGGCGGAAGCGCGGTTGGAGTCCGGGCGTCTGTCATCGACTCGTCATCCTGACTATACATATGGCTATGGACGAATACCGTTGAGCATAGTATCATGCCAGGCCATAGATAGCGAACGCTCAACCTCTTCCGTACCCGCGAAGAATGCTGAGAGTCTGTGCATGACCCAGGCAGGTCACAGCGAAACACGGTCGTATGCTGGTGCGTCACTCCAGGTGCGTGCCGCGAATAGCATTCCTCATGCCCTGTCAGGTCTCGAGGCGGGAGATGGATTCTACACTGGCGCAATTGAGCAAACACTCAGGCGCGAACGCCAACTCAACACCCTGACGCAAATCCTGCATAGTGCACACGACATCGATAGCGTGATGCCCGACGTGGTACGGATGGTCGTTGAACTGGTCGAAGCGGACGCAGGAGCGTTGCCGCTGATCGCGCACGATACAGGAGAGTTGGAGTTCTGCTACACCTACAGGATTCCGGAGTCGCTGCTCGCTCTCAAAATCCCTCGTGGATCCACAATTGCCTGGCAGATTATCGAGACCCGCTTGCCGGCGCTGGTCAACAACTATCGTCATGATGATCGCGCAATCGCAGAACTTGTGGCGCACGATATACGCGCCGTCGTCGGGGTGCCGGTTGCAGCCGATGAACACCCAGTCGGCGTTCTCGCAGTTTACCGCATAGGGCGTGATGATCCGTTCACCATTCACGATTTGAACATCCTGACTGTCATTGGCCGACAGATCGGTCTGACGATCGAGCGCATCAGGCGATATCAGAATGCGGTCCAGGAAACGGAACGGCGCGTCGCGCTGTTTCATGCCAGCCAACAGATCGGCGCAATCCTCGATCTGCCACAACTGTATTGCACGATTCATCAGGCAGTAATCTCGCTCATTCCCTGCGACTCATTCGCCCTGATTCTGATCGACCCTGTGAGTGGCAGACAAGATGTTGCATACCGCAATGCCATCTCCCCTGACGCAGATGAACACAATCTGGATGAAGCGCTCGCACAGGTTGTCGCCAGCGGGCAATCATTGTGCCTCACAGACGGCGGGCAGGGCACGCACCTGCTGATAGCCATGCGGCGCGGGGAGCAGACCATAGGAGTGATGCTGGCGCGCACACAAGCTTCACATATGTGTTCATCCACCGATCTTGAAATGCTCGACCAGCTTGCGACTACCGCTGCCATTGCAATCGAGAACGCCCGTCTCTTCGAGGCGGCACGGCGCGAAGCAGACATGCGCACCCGCCTCTACGAAGCGAGTCAGCGTCTCGGCGCCCTGCTTGATCTGAATCAAATCTACGACGAGATCTACCGCGCCACAACATCGCTGGTCTCTTGTGACGGTTTCCTGATTGCGCTCAAGACCGATGTACATGAAACTCCAGGCGTGATCTACTGTGTCGGTCGCGCATACAGCAAAGCGTGCGCTGATCTGGCGCATCGCGCAATTGAACGTGAAGAGTCGCTGCGGTGCGACAATGAAGCGTGTGGAAGCAGCGTGCTCGTCGCAATGATGCGGCGTGGCGGGCGCGTGATCGGCGCCATCCTCGTTCGCGCCTCTCGACCATATGCCTACACTGACGCTGACCGCAGTGCGCTTGAACTTCTTGGCGCCACAGCGGCGATTGCGATTGATAATGCGCGTCTCTTCGCCGACACACGTCGCCTTGCGACAATCGACGAGTTGACCGGCGTATGGAACCGGCGCTCTTTCTTCGAGAATGCCGGACGCGAGTTTCAGCGCAGCCAGCGCACCCTGCGCCCGCTGGCGGTGCTGATGTTCGATGTTGATCATTTCAAGTCGGTCAACGACACCTATGGGCACGCTGTTGGCGATCAGGCGCTGCGCGGAGTGGCAGAACGCTGCCGAAGCCAGTTGCGCGTCATCGATATCATTGGGCGCTACGGTGGTGAAGAGTTTGCTGTGGCGCTCCCTGAGACCAATATCGAATCTGCTGAACATGTTGCTGAGCGCCTGCGCGTCGCTGTTGAGAAGGCTTCTTTTGCTACGGCTCGGGGGTCGATTTCCCTGACGATCAGCGTCGGGGTGGCAGTGTACAATCCGAACGACCAGACAACGCTCGATGCTGTGATTGACTGCGCCGATCGGGCATTGTACATTGCCAAGCGCAGTGGTCGCAACTGTGTGCGTGTCTGGTCGTACCCTGCGGCGGGGGTCAGGGGTTAAGGGTTCTCTGTGTTACGCCGTAAGCGGCGCTGGTTGCCGCGCTCGCGACGCGAGACGCGGCAGCACGACAGCAACCAGGATCATCCCCATTCCCGCAATCTGCTGCAGTTCGAGGCGTTCACCGAGCACCGTTACCGCGATAAGCGTGGCGACCGGCGCCTCAATGACTGAAATCAGCCCCGCTACCTTCCCGGGAATATAGCGGAGCGACTGGGTAAACAGCGCATAGCCGCCAAGCGTCGGTCCGATAGCAATGATCGCCAGAATCGCCCATGCCTCTGGCGCTTCAATTGTCCACAGGTATGAACGCTCCGCTTGCGTGAGCCAGTCGGCTGCCAGCGCCAGCGCCGCGAGCGTCAGCGAACCGAAGGTCATTGTGTATGCCAGCGTCGTCCAGGGACTGATCGATGGCGCATTCCGCTGACCCATCAGAACATAGACGGTATGGGTCAACGCTGTCAGCAGTCCGACTACTGCGCCGAGCCAACTGATCCGCAGAACCATGGGATCGTAAGCGCGCACCACCAGCGCACACCCTGCCAGCGCCAGCGCCAGCGCCGCCATGTGCGCTTTCGTGATTGGCTCACGGAACAGCATCCACGCTCCAAGCGCAACAAATGCCGGATAGGTGTAAATGAGCACGACAGCGATGGCGGCGCCATTCAGCGTCACCGACCAGAGCCAGAGAGCGTGGTAAATGCCGATCGAAACAATACCGGTCAGCGCCAGTTGCCCAATGGCGCTCCCGCCAATGCGCAGCAGCGTCGGACGGAAGATCAGAAGCCCTGCAGTACAGACGACCGCAATCAACAGATCGCGCCAGAGCGCGAGGGTGATGCCAGGAATGCCGTACCGGGCGATGAGATACGAGAGACCGGGCGCGGTTGATGCCCAGACGATGGCCGCAAGCGCGCTGAGCGCGTAACCGGTGCGAGATGGTGTGTGCATAAATTGTTCCTGTTGATGTAGAAGAGTGCATAACACGTATAGTACACGAGATTTCCTCTGGTACAATGGCGGCATCACGCGCCTGGAACGTCCAAACGCGCACGTTGTACATCAGAGGAACAACTATGCTGCTGACGTGGCTGCTCTTCATCGCATGCGCAGCCGTCATCCTGGTTGCGGGCACGCAACTCTCGCGGTATGGCGATGTGATTGCTGATATGACCGGTCTGGGGCGCACGTGGATTGGCGTAGTGCTGCTGGCATCAGTAACATCGCTGCCGGAATTGATTACCGGGCTCAGTTCAGTTGCCATCTTTCGCGTGCCGAACATTGCGATGGGCGATATTGCCGGCAGTTGTATGTTCAACCTGCTGATCATCGCCATGCTCGATGCGCTGCACGGTCCATCGCCAATCTCGGCGCGAGTGCATCAGGGGCAGGTGTTGTCTGCGTCTTTCGGGGTGATCCTGCTCGGACTGGTCGGCTTGAGCATCATTCTGGGGGAAATGCTGCCTGTCATCGGCTGGGTGAGTGTGTCGAGCCTGATCTTCGTTGCCATTTACCTGCTGGCGATGCGCACGATTTTCACGTATGAGCAGCGGCGCATTGTGGCGGAGTTCGTCGCCGAAATGGCCACGGAAACAGAGGCGCGCCATCCCTCGGCGGCGCGCGTCTATGGCCTGTTCACCCTCAATGCGGTGCTGATCGTCGGCGCGGCGACCTATTTGCCTGGACTCGCCGAAACGCTGGCGGAGACCACGGGCCTGGGGCAGACCTTCTTTGGAACGATCTTCGTTGCGCTCTCAACGTCGCTGCCCGAGGTGGTTGTCTCGATTGCTGCGCTGCGGATCGGCGCCATCGATATGGCGGTCGGCAATGTGTTTGGCAGCAATCTTTTCAATATCGGCATCCTGGCGCTCGACGATCTGTTCTATACGCCGGGACCATTGCTGGCAGCGATTGAGATGTCGCATATCATTGCTGTCATGGCGGCGATGATCATGACGGCGATTGCGATTGTGGGCCTGACCTATCGGAGCGATAGCAAACGCCTGTTCGTCGCCTGGGATACCCTGGGAATCGCCGTAGTCTACGCGCTGGCGAATGTGGCGCTGTATCTGCAGGGCAGCCTGCGATGAGGCGTCGTACCATCCGCATCCTTTAAACCATTTTTTAATGTTAGCGACACAGTGCATTAATATTGGTCTGGTAGACTCACGAGGGTGGCTATGCACCTTTTTCAGACCGATGCGCAATTGCCGCACACGAGCAAAGCACGCTTACACGCTCGCGTACAAGACGCTTGTATATGTGCGCACAGCTGCGATGTTACGATCAGGGCGCAGCTGTGCATGCGTATCAGGAGGGAACTGTGCTCAGCAGGCTGCATCGCAGTTGTGCAATTTTGATCGCCCTGCTTCTCTCGGGATGCACTGGCGCTGCTTCTCCAACTCCTGTTCCTTTACCGTCTCCTGTACCGACTTTTGAGCCAACCGCCGCACCGCAGGTTGTCGTTGCTCAACCTACGGCGACGTCTGCTCCAGCGCCGACGACGCTCCCCACTCTTCGCGGCAACATCGTGATTGACGGCTCCAGCACGGTATATCCAATTACAGAACTTGCTACGCAGCAATTTATGTCCGTAGCGCCG
>JANWXL010000376.1 GCA_025055265.1 Roseiflexus sp. | reverse complement strand
ATGGCTGCCGTGCTCTGCTCCGGCACCAACTGCCAGGCTTCCGTCAGGGAGACGCCGATCTGATCGGCTGGCAGCACACGGAACAGCTTCTCGTGCTCTTCGAGGTCCGGGCAGGCGGGATAGCCCCACGAGTAGCGCCTGCCCTGCGTCCCTTTCAGCCCCAACTGCTGGCGTATGAGGCGGTTGGTGTATTCGGCGAGCGCCTCCGCCAGCGACACGCCCAGCCCGTGAATGAAATAGGCGCGCGAGTAGTCGCCAGCATGCTGCAGCGCCTCGGTCAGGTCATCGACCTTGCGCCCCATTGTGACGATCTGGAGCGCCACCACGTCGTACTCGCCGCTCTCGCGCGCGCGGAAGTAATCGGCGAGGCAGAGGCGTTCGCGCTCCGGCTGGCGCGGAAAGACGAAGCGCGTCAGTTCGCGCGGCTGTGCGCCGTTCAGGACGGAAGGCGGATCGTAGACGATCACTTCGTGTCCTTCGCTCTGGCAGGGGTAGTAACCATAGACAATCTGCGGTTCGAGCCAGCCGTCGCGTTCCGCCTCACGCACCAGGTCGCGCACTTTGGCGTCAAACTCCGCTTTCAGGCGCTCCCATTCCTCGCCTTTGGCGTTCTTCGCGCCCCATTGCAGGCGGTACAGGGCGTTGCGGTCCAGGCACTCGACCACATCCGCCAGTTTGATGCGCCGAACCACTTTCGCGCCCCAGAACGGCGGTGTGGGGATCGGCACATCGGTGCGCACTGCCGAACGGACCTTCGACGTGTCACTCAGCGTCGCACGTCCGAGTTCCGCCAGCGCCACCCGACCGCGCTGCTTCTTGCCGAGCGCTTCAGCAGCTTCCGCTTTCGTGCGCTCAACAAATGCCTCGCGGGTTGCCGGGTCTACCAGGGCATCGACGGTCTCCAATCCTTCAAATGCGTCTTTGCAGTAGAAGACGCCCGGCTCGTAGGGGGTGTTGTCATCGACGAACAGGATGCGTTGACCGTACTGTTTGTTGATTGCTGCGCCGCCGACCAGCACCGGGAACTTGAGACCGCGCCGGTGCAGTTCCTGGACGCAGAGCGGCATCTGCTTCGAGGTGCTCACCAGCAGCGCCGACAGCCCGATGGCATCGGCGTTGACCTCGACCGCCTTCTCAATGATGGTGTTGATCGGCACCTGTTTGCCGAGGTCGTAGACGGTGTATCCGTTGTTGGCAAGAATGGTATGCACCAGGTTCTTGCCGATATCGTGAACGTCGCCATAGACCGTCGCCAGCACGATTTTGCCCTTGGTGACCCCTTCGAGCTTTTCCAGGTACTGTTCCAGGCGCGCAACGGCGCGCTTCATCACTTCGGCGCTCTGCAGCACGAAGGGCAGGATCAGTTGCCCGGCGCCGAACAGATCGCCGACTTCTTTCATTGCTGGCAGCAGGATGGTGTTCAGCACATCGACAGCCGCAGCATTGCGGAAGGGCGATGCGAAAAGCGACTCGCGCGAGCGTTGCGCGGGATCAGAGGCGCCGTGACCGGCGCGCGCTTCCGCTTCGCAGATCCGCTCGGCGATCACCTGGTCAATATCCGCCTCGATGCCTTCTTTCTTGCGATGGACGATCTTCCAGTGGATGCGTTGCGCCGCCGTCATGCCCTCGGTCGGGTCGGCGCGTTCGGCTTTCGCGTCCGCCGCATGCTCCTCGAAGAACTGAATGAAGCGCGCCAGCGCCTGATCGTCACGGTCGAAGATTAAGTCCTCGCAGACTTTGATGTGCTCTGGCGGGATCTCTGCATATGGCATCACATGCGCCGGGTTGATGATCGCCGTGTCGAGACCGGCATCGACGGCGTGCTTGAGGAAGACCGAGTTGAGCGTGGCGCGCGCGTGCGGCGCAACGCCAAAGCTCAGGTTGCTGACGCCGAGGGTGGTGAAGCATCCGGGAATGTGCTGTTTCACCAGGCGAATGCCTTCAATTGTTTCGATGGCGGCGCGGCGCAGCTCCGGCTGACCGGTGGTGATTGGGAAGGTCAGCACGTCGAAAATCAGCGCCTCGGTCGGTACGCCGTACTCTTTCTCAGCGATCTGTGCGATGCGTTTGGCGATTGCCAGTTTGCGTTCAGCGGTGTGCGCCATGCCCTCTTCGTCGATGGTCATGGCGATGGCGGCTGCGCCGTAGCGCGCTACCAGCGGCATGGTGCGGTCGATCTTGTCGCCGCGTCCGCCTTCGAGCGACACCGAGTTGACGATCGCGCGACCGGGGTAGATCGCCAGCGCTGCATTGAGGACATCGGCTTCGGTCGTGTCAATCGCCAGCGGCAGTTCGATGTTCATGGTCAGTTTCTTGACCAGTTTGACCATCATCTCGCGCTCGTCGGCGCGTTCGGTCATCGCCACGCACACGTCGAGGATGTGCGCGCCTGAGTCGACCTGTTCGCGCGCCACTTCGAGCACGCCATCGAAATCCTCATTCAGCAGCAGACGCTTAACCTTGCGCGAACCGAGCGTGTTGACCCGCTCGCCGATGATCGTCAGCGTGCCTTCCTGCCGCAGCGCCGCTGCGCGCACCCCCGACGAAACGCTCGGAATGTACTCGATGTCACGGACTTTCGGCGGCGTCGCCTCGCCGACTACCTCGCGCAGGCGGCGAATGTGCGCCGGCCGCGTGCCGCAGCATCCGCCGACGACTGCCACGCCATACTCGTGAACATACTCACCCAGAATGCGCGCAAACGGCTCTGGTTCCATCGGGTAGACCGTCTCGCCGTTGACTTCGATCGGCAGACCGGCGTTGGGAATGCACGAGATTGGCTTGCGCGAGTGGCGAGTCATGTAGCGGATCGCCTCGCGCATATGCTCAGGACCGGTCGAACAGTTCAGTCCAATCACATCAACCGGCATCGCCTCGAGCGTGGCGATAATCGCGGGAACCTCGGTGCCGAGGAGCATCTTGCCGGAGAGATCGAGGAACACCTGCGCCTGCACCGCGACATCCGGGCGGTTGAGGTCGGCTTTGGCGCGGCGGATGCCGTCGAGCGCCGCCTTGACTTCCAGAATATCAACGCTGGTTTCGACGAGCAGCACATCAACGCCGCCTTCGATCAGCGCCGCCGCCTGCTCGTAGAAGATATCGGACAACTGATCGAACGTAATATCAGAAAGCGCCGGATCGTCGGACGACGGGAGTTTGCCAGTGGGACCCATCGAACCCGCCACATAGCGCGGTCTGCCATCGCGCGCCTCGAATGCGTCGGCGACGCGCCGCGCCAGGCGCGCCGCCGCGACATTGATCGCATGCGTCTGATCAGCAAGCCCCCATTCCTCCAGGCGCGGACGGGTCGACTGGAAGGTGCAGGTTTCAAGCACATCTGCGCCCGCTTCCATGAAGGACGTATGGATCTGCTCGATCACATCAGGGCGGGTAATCACCAGATAATCGCGCGCGCCGAAGGTGCGCTCGCCGCCATAATCGGCGGGCGTCAGATGGAATGTATCGATGTTCGTGCCCATGGCGCCATCGTAGATCAGAACGCGCTCACGCAGGGCTTCGAGGTAGGTTGGTTTCTTCAAGGAAACACCTCGCAGTATGCAACTGATGACAGAGATTGCACTGGCTGGCTTTGACGGGCGCTTCTAACCTAATAAAAAACCTCACGCTGCGTGCGCGAGGTTCCCGGAAGCTTTATCGCCACTCATCTTCCAGCCTGCGCTGCCGGAGTTGCCACCCTATAGCCGGTGATTGACAGAGCGTCTGACCTGCTCAATCCGGCGGCTACGGGTTGGCGGAGCTTCATCGGGCCGGTCCCTCCACTCCTCTGGATGAGCATCTTTTCCCGGTAGTATAGCAT
>JANWXL010000374.1 GCA_025055265.1 Roseiflexus sp. | reverse complement strand
GCGCCAGCGTCAGAACCAGATCACAGAAGTAATGGTATACTGAGTCATAGCACTCCGCACCGCTTTTCTGAACGCCGGAACGATCAGCAGCGACAAAGGGGACGCGCATGAAACGGATTGTGAGCATCAGTCTTGGTTCGGCACGACGTGATTATCAGTTCGTCACAACCGTCCTGGGGCAACAGATCGAAGTGCGGCGCATCGGCACGAATGGCGATACGGCGCTTGCCGCGTCGCTGGTGCGCGACTTCGACGGCAAAGTGGACGCCATCGGGCTGGGCGGGCTGACGCCGGTGTTCCACGTCGGCGCGGCGCGCTACCCGCATCACGAAGCGCTCACGATTGCGCGCCAGGCGCGCCGCACGCCGGTCGTCGCCGGCAACCTGATTAAGCAGACCCTTGACCGCTGGTGTGTGCAGCAGGCGAATCAGGCGCAGCGCGGCATGTTCAACTACCGCCGCATTCTGGTGACGAGCGGCGTCGACCGCTATGCGCTGGCGCAGGCGCTGGCGCAGTATGACGCAGAGTTGCGCTTCGCCGATCCGGTCGTTCACAGCGGTCTGCCGTTCCTGCCAATGCCGCGTTCTATTCCCCAACTCGACATGTATGCCGCAACGATCCTGCCAATTGCGGCGCTCCTCCCTTACCGCGTGTTGCACCCGGTGGCGCTGGGAAGTGAAGGACACGATGCGCGCGCCGAGAAACACTTCGCCTGGGCGGATGTGATCGCTGGCGATTTTGCCTACATCCGCCGTTTCGCCCCGCACGACCTGAAGAACAAGGTGATCGTCACCGATGATCCCTCGCCTGAAGAGATCGAAGACCTGCGCGCACGCGGCGTGCGCACCCTGGTCACCCTCTCGCCGCGCCTGGAGGGTGCCGACTCGATGCGCCGCCCCTTCGTCTCCGCCGACGTGCTTGAAGCGATCGTCGTGGCAATCCTGGAGTCGGGTCCGACTCCGACCGAAGGCGACATCATCAACTTCATCGATGAAGCAAATTGGGGACCGGAGGTGATCACGTTGAGCGATGAGGCGGAGAAGCCGCGGTTTGCGTTCGTGATCCATCCGCTGTCGCCAAAGTATATTGCCAATCACCCGCGTTTCCGCTTCACGCGCTACTTGCCGGAGCGCCTGGTTGAACGGGTGGCGGCGCAGTTCCCGCCGATGTACATCTCGAAGATCCGCGGCATCCGCTCGAAAGCGACCGGCGAGGAGATCGAGGGGTTGCTGTTCACCCTGGGCGCAACGCCGCGCGAGTTGATGCGCCGCGATACGTCGTTCACCTATCGCCGCCTGATCAAATGCGCTCGCATGGCGGAACGAATGGGGGCGAAAATCATGGGGCTTGGCGCGTTCACCTCGGTGGTCGGCGATGCGGGCATTACCGTCGCTCAGAAGAGCGACATCGGCATCACATCGGGCAACTCGCTGACCGTGGCGGCGACGCTCGAAGCCGCCAAGCAGGCGGTTATCAAGATGGGAGCGACCGATCTGACGCGCGGCAAGGCGATGGTCGTCGGCGCAACCGGTTCGATTGGCTCGGTCTGCGCTCGCCTGCTGGCGCAGGCGATCGGCGATGTTGTGCTGGTGGCGCCGCGGGTTGAACGTTTGCTGGCGCTCAAGAAGCAGATCGAGGCGGAAACGCCTGGCGCACGGGTGACAGCGGCAACCAGCGCCGATGCGTATCTGGCGGAATGCGATCTGATCGTCACCACAACATCAGCCCTGAGTGGTAAAGTGATCAATGTCGATAAACTCAAGCCCGGCGCCGTCGTCTGCGATGTGGCGCGCCCGCCCGATGTCAAGAAAGAGGATGCCGCTCGCCGTCCCGATGTGCTGGTGATCGAGTCGGGCGAGATCCTGCTGCCCGGTGAACCCGATTTTGGC
>JANWXL010000358.1 GCA_025055265.1 Roseiflexus sp. | reverse complement strand
GCGAGCGGCACGGACAGGAGCGACGCGCTGACCCAGCCCGTTGCAGCTGGCGCGCGCACGCGGTACCAGCGCTGGTCGGCGCTGCGCTCGACGATGATGACAGCGTCCTGGACATTCACCTGCCCCAGAATGCTGCCTGCGCCCGGGGCGCTCCGAATCGGACCGGCGCGCACCGCAGTCACGCTTGGCTCCGGAGTGCGCTGCAAGGCTCGCGTCTGCGCTGGCGCCGCAATTGTCACCCTGCCATTGAGGTTGCTGACGTCGATACGAACGCTGGCGAAAAATACATTCGACGGCTGCTGGCGAACGTTACCCGCAGCAGTCACCTGAATACGGCGCACCATGCCGTCGTCGCAGAGCCAGAGTTGCACCACGCCACGCTGGACGTTGAGATCGAGCGGCGTATTTGCATTCGTTGCTCGCGGCGGCACGAGCGGCCTGCCCAGCGCTCCCAACGCCGCTGGCGCCACATCAGCGCCTGCCAGATATGCTGTGCATCGTCGTCCATCAATTGTTTCCGTGCGACCGCGAGTCATCTCTGCCAGTGGAAGAGCATCGCCTGATCGCCGCATGAGATCCTCGAGACGGTAGGGCGGCAATAAAAACGACGGCGCATCGGAACCAATCGTGTACCAGACTGGCTCAGTAACGCCATGGATCGGCAGCGGCCCAATCGCATAGGTCACTCCATTGGCGCGCACTGTAGTGATGCCAGCGGTCGGGTCGATACCCTGACGCACCAACTCTGGCGAACGCAGGACAAACGTAAAGTCTTCGCGATTGTAGTCACCAGTATAGTCGATCAACGTCTCCTCGCGCGCACTGCTCGCTCCCGCCACCGTGCCCGCCGCGCGGACCAACACCTTCATCCGATACGCCGACACCTGCGATGTACGCTCCAGCGCCGCTGCGAGCAGACGTCCAGTTTCCTGCGCCGAGGGGCTGAGCGGCGTTCCCGTCGGGCGCGGCGCTCCGCCGGGCGCTGGCGAGGGTGTGACCGTCCTGATCGTCTGCGCCGACACCGACTCCGCCGCCGGTTTTGGCATGGCGATGCTCGCCAGCAGCACAAAGCTCACGATAAGAACAAACGGACGAAGATGCATGGCTCGCTATGGGTTTCGTCGGCTATATCAGCGTTCAAGTATACCCCAATCAGCGCCAGGATAGGGCGGTACTTTTGGGGGAGGCAGCGAAGCAATGAACATTGAAGGTTGAACATTCGACGTGGGCAGGATCGCATTCTTCTGGCATGCCCACGGGTTCCTCCGCCAGCTATTTGCAAAATAAGAACTTTTGTTCTAAAATACGGTTATATGGTCTCCAGATGACACTGATTCCCGAACGCTACGCGGTCCGCTAACGACTATTGACGAACTGGAAACCAACGAAGGAGCTATGCCATGCTGCAGCATTTGATGTTGCCCCGCGCGGCAACGATCGTGCTGATACTCAGCGTTGTCATCCTGTACCTGGACCATCGCTATGCGCCTTCGCCCGTCGTTTTCGGTCGGCCGCTTCAGCAGAACGGAATGTTTGCTTTCATCTGGTCGCAGGCGACAGAGCCAACAAGTGTATTCGCACCAGCATCTCGCTTCGTACCGGTTGGCGAAAGCGCCCCGTTGAGCCTTGCTGGCGATGTCGGCTACAATGTGCGCGCCGCACTCGATGCTCGCAATGGCGCACTGCGCAACGTCACCATCCGTCCTGGCGAGACGTGGAGCTTCAATGCCAGCATCGGTCCGCCTGCTCACATCCGTGTGCGCGTGGTCGCTGGCGTGCCCGGCGGCGGATGGTGCGACCTTGCCAGCCGCTACGTCCAGGCGCTGCGCCCGGCGCTGCCGCCCGAAGCGTTCGTCTTTCCGAACCACGTGCGCACCACTGGCATCAGGTTGTTGAACGTCGCCGACGAAGACGCCGTTGCCATCTGGAATATCGACGGTCAGCCCGGCTCCTTCGGCGGGCGACAGGACCTGCAGATCACGAATACAACCAATGCGACGTTACAACTGGTCGTGGTCGAAGGACCAGCGGCGGATCAGATTGTCGTGCGGGCGCTGAGGGTGGAACGGTGAATGGGGCGAGAGGCAAGTGGCGAGAGGCGAGAGGCGAGAGGGGGGCAGGCGAGAAGGTAAAGCGTTACTGACACCCTTCGCTTATTCGCTGCCCGGCAGTGCGCGATGTGTCGCGTCAGTCTGCGACCTCGCGTATTCGCTGCCCCACCGCGTATTCGCTCCCCATTCGTTGACCCCCATTCGTTTATTCGCTGCCCCATTCGTTTATTCGCTCCTCATTCGTTGACCCATTCGTTTATTCGCGCCCCATTCGTTGACCCCATTCGTTTATTCGCGCCCTCATTCGTTAACCCGTTCGTTTATTCGCTTCCCCATTCGTTGACCCCATTCGTTTATTCGCTTCCCCATTCGTTGACCCATTCGTTTATTCGCTTCTCATTCGTTGACCCCATTCGTCTATTCGCGCCCCATTCGTTGCCCATTCGTTTATTCGCTTCTCATTCGTTGACCCCATTCGTTTATTCGCTGCCCCATTCGTTGACCCCATTCGCTTATTCGCTTCCCCATTCGTTGACCCATTCGTTTATTCGCTTCCCCGTTCATTCATTCGCTCCCCTATTCGTTGCTATCATGCGCGCAGCATGTGCCTTATTGTCACCAGAGAGTCGCCCATGTTTTCGCTCACAGACCATCCACACCGACGATACAACCCGCTGACGCGCGAGTGGGTGCTGGTTTCGCCGCACCGCACCAAGCGCCCCTGGCAGGGGCAGGTCGAGCAACCGCCGCCGGAACAGCGCCCTGTCTATGACCCGAATTGCTACCTGTGTCCCGGAAATGCCAGAGCGAACGGTGAAGTCAACCCGCACTACACGCACACGTTTGTGTTCACTAACGATTTCGCAGCGCTGCTGCCGGATATTCCATCCGGCGAATACGCTTCGGGCGCCGGATCGCCCGACGATGCTGCGCCGCCGCTCCTCTACGCCTGCAGCGAGCGCGGGGTCTGCCGGGTAGTCTGTTTTTCACCGCGCCACGACCTGACCCTGCCAGAGATGGAGGTGTCAGACCTTGCGCGCGTGGTTGATGTGTGGGCGCAGGAGTACGAAGCGATTGGATCGCTCCCCTACATCGGGTATGTGCAGATCTTCGAGAATCGCGGGGCGATGATGGGCGCGAGCAACCCGCATCCTCACGGTCAGATCTGGGCCACCGAGCATTTGCCGCTCACGATCATGCGTGAAGACGCCGCGCAACGCGACTACCTGGCAGCGACCGGACGCTCACTGCTGGCGGATTATCTGGCGCTCGAACTCGAACGTGAAGAGCGCCTCGTCTGCGCCAATGATCATTTCGTGGCGCTGGTTCCATTCTGGGCCGTCTGGCCCTTCGAGACGATGATCATCAGCCGCCGCTGCGTTGGCGCCATCAGCGACCTGACGGCGGACGAGCGCGTGGGACTGGCGGATATTCTCAAACGCCTCACAACGCGCTACGATAATCTTTTCCAGGTATCATTCCCCTACTCGCTCGGCTTTCATCAGCGACCCACTGATGGCGCGCCACACCCGGCATGGCATCTCCATGCGCACGCCTACCCGCCGCTCCTGCGTTCCGCAACTGTGCGGAAATTCATGGTCGGCTTCGAGTTGCTCGCCGAAGCGCAACGCGATATTACGCCCGAACAGGCCGCTGAGCGCCTGCGCACGCTGCCGGAACGCCACTATCGAACGTCATAAAAACACGAAGCGATGCAGTTATATAAACCGCATCGCTTCGTGTTGTCAGGACCCACAGGTAATATCTTAACCGGGCCGGGGGATCCAATGATCCCCCTGGAAATCTTTCCGATTTCCTACACCTGCCCAATGGCTGGTGCCCCGGTTCGCTTATAGTATAACGCATTGCGCTAAAAAGAGAGTTGCGCTTCGATCACCTCGACGTTGCAGATCGATAACACATGGTTAACCAGAAGTTAATCAGGAATTAAGGCTCCTGACGAGGGAGCGCAGGCGAGTCGCCCGAATCGCAACCACAGCACCTTTGTGCCGTCGTGCCTTTGTGTGAGATGATCTGACGGCTCTATCGGTACTCCGGCAACCAGTCGCCATGCGCTGCGATCAGGTCATCCACCAGCGCCCAGATCTGATCCAGGTCGAGTTCAGCGGCGGTATGCGGGTCGAGCATCGCTG
>JANWXL010000273.1 GCA_025055265.1 Roseiflexus sp. | reverse complement strand
CCACCCAACGCGCCCGTTCCCTCGCTGGAAGAAGCGACTGCGGCGGAGCTTCAGGCGTTCATTCAACGCCAGTTGGCGGCGCTGCACGCCCCTGCGCCCGGCGGTTCGTTCCTGGAATGCTGAACATCGTCGCGCAGGTTCTCGTGTACAATACGTTCTGGTCATAAACGAATGCGCCTCTTGCCATATCTGCTTCTGTGATAAGAGGTTTCCATGCTTTCCTATCACATGCCGCTCCCCGGTCCCTGGGAGTTTCGCTTCGACGATCAGTCCGACTGGCGCCTGATTGCGGTTCCCGGATGCTGGGAAGACGCCGGTTTCCCAAAGGATCGCGCCGGTCCGGCGTGGTATCGCACCTCGTTCGTTATTCCGCACGAACTGGAAGGGCGACGCCTCTTTCTACGCTTCGGCGCTGTCAGTTATCACTGCGAAGCGTTTATTGCGCGCGATTCGAGCGAGATGCGCAGCATCGGCACGCATACGGGCATGTGGGATGCGTTCGAGTTCGAAATTGGCGATGCGGCAGCGCCAGGTGAGCGCGTCACGTTGCTGGTGCGGGTCGAGAAGCCGGCAAGTCTGACGAACGGACCGGAGTCAGCACCCGTGCCGGGACGCTTCCCGCTGCGTGAGACGCTTGCCGGGTTTCTTCCGTATGTCTGGGGGCATAGCCACGGCGGAATCTGGCAGGACGTCGCCCTGATCGCCAGCGGCGCGAGCCGTTTTCTCGATGCCTGGGTGCGCGGCACGCCCGACGGACACGTGTTCGTCGAAGCGGAGCTTGACGGCCCGGCGCGCGTGACGCTGGAACTCTACCGACCAGACGGCAATTTTATTCTGTCCGCCGAAGAAGACGCCGTGCGTGTAGAAACGGCGGGCGGCATTCGCTATCGGCTGCACATGGACGGTCCAACGCCCGACCCGCGCCCCTGGTCGCCCGCCGACCCGGCGCTCTACCGCGCTGTGCTGCGCGCCGGTCACGATGATCGGATCGAACTGCGCTTCGGACTGCGCTCATTTGAAGCGGATGGCGCAACGCTGCGGCTCAACGGTCATCCTATCTACCCGCGCATGATCCTGTCGTGGGGCTGGCGCTGGGAAACCTTTGCACCCAATCCGGGACCGGATCGGGTGCGCGCCGATTTTGAGCGCCTGAAACGCATGGGGTACAACGGCGTCAAGTGCTGCCTGTGGTTTCCGCCGCAGTACTATTTCGACCTGGCAGACGAGATGGGCATGCTGCTGTGGATCGAGTTGCCCATGTGGTTGCCGCGCATCACCGACCATTTTCGCCATCAGGCGCTGGTCGAATATGAGCGCCTGGTCCGTCAGGCGCGACGGCATCCGTCGGTTGTGATCTACAGCCTGGGATGCGAACTGGGGAAGGACGTCGGCGCCGACATCCTTGGCTCGCTGTACGCTATGACGCGCAGTATGTGCGGTGACGCCCTGGTGCGCGACAACAGCGGCTCTGGTGAAGCCTACGGCGGCCTGCTCAACGAGTTCGCCCAATACTACGACTACCACTTCTATGCCGACCTGCACTTCTTCCGCGATCTCCTCGACGCCTTCTCGCCACGCTGGCGTCCTGCGCAACCCTGGCTGTTCGGCGAATACTGCGACTACGACACATTTCGTGATCTGCGGCGCTATCGCCTGGCGGACGGTTCGCGCCCCTGGTGGTTGAGCGCCGATCCGGCAGTCAATCCGACCGGAGCGCGCTGGACGAACGAAGCGCCCTTTCTCGAAGAGCGGCTGCGCGCCCAGGGTCTGTGGGAGCGCAGCGCCGAACTCGAGTCGTTCTCGTATGCGCATGGTTTGCTTCACCGCAAATGGACCATCGAGACGACGCGCATGTACCGCGAGGTATCCGGCTACGTCATCACCGGCGAAGCGGACACCCCGATCACCAGCGCCGGTATGTGGGATGCAACCGGCGCGCTCAAGTACGATCCCGCCGAGTTTCGGCGCTTCAACAATGATGTGACGGCGCTCGTCGGGTGGGACCGGCGGCGCGAGTGGGTGCGCGGCGGCGACCGCGCGGCGTTCTGGGATGTCTGGAGTTACAACGCTGGAACGCTCGTCCGACCGCATATTATCGTATCGCACTATGGAGCGCAGGGCGGATCGGCGCGCACCGCCTGGAGCGTCGCCTTCGACGACGAGGCGCCGTTTGCATCGGGAGAAATCGTGACCGACCGCGACGTGCTGCCCGGCGAGGTGCGCGAAATTGGCGTGGCGGAGTTCACTGCGCCCGATGTCGGTGCGCCGCTGCGCGCAACGTTCCGGGTATCGCTCAGCATCGGCCTCCAGAAGACCGAGAATGCCTGGTCCCTCTGGTTCTTCCCGGCGGACCCGTGGACGACTGCGCGCGACGTTGCAGTCTACGACCCGCTGGGACGATTGCGCGATCTCAACCGGCTGGCGCCACATGCGGTCGAAGTGACCCATGCCGACCTGCGGGGCGAAGCCGGAGCGCGTGTCGATCTGCGTGCCGCGCCATTCGTTGTGGTCGCCAGCGCCTGGACGCGCGCATTATCGGCGTATACCCGCGGGGGCGGGCGCGTCGTGCTGATCCAGGACGGCGATGGTCCGCCGGGACCGGTGGCGACGGCAGCCATGCCATTCTGGCGCGAGGCGCTTCGGGTCTGCGAGCCGCATCCGGCGTGGGGCGATTTTCCGCACGACGGATGGGCCGGTTTGCAGTTCTTTGGCTGCGCCACCGATTATGCGCTCGACACGCAGCCGCTCGGCGCGCTGACGCGCCCCATTCTGCGTCGCATCGACACGCGCACGGCGAAAGTACATGACTACGCCGCCGAGGTCAGATGGGGCGAAGGACGGTTGATCGTCAGCACGCTGCGCGTGTACGGCGGCGCTGGCGAGCAGCCATCCGGCGTCGGACGCAATACCGCAGCGGCGTATCTGCTCCTTTGCTGGGTGAGGTATCTGGGAGGCGAGAGGTAAGAGGCGAGAGGTAAGAGGCGTGAGGTAAGAGGCGTGAGGCGATAGGTGACAGAAGGGCAGATGACATACAGGGCGCCTCTCGCCTCGCGCCCCGCGCCTGGCAACGGTCAACGAATGGGGAAGCGAAGAAGCGAATGGATCGAATAACGAATGCGCGCGCCTCGTGCCTCGTGCCTCGCCCCTCTTGCCTCGCGCCTCGCGCCTCGTGCCTGGCAACGGTCAACGAATGGGGAAACGAATAAGCGAATGGGGTCGAATAACGAATGCGCGCGCCTCGCACCTCTTGCCTCGTGCCTCATCCCTCTTGCCTCGTGCCTCGTGCCTCTTGCCTCGTGCCTCATCCCTCTTGCCTCGTGCCTCGCCCCGCGCGCCTCGCGCCTCGCCCCTCGCGCCTTTTGTATGCTATAATGCCTCGTCGAAGGACATGGAGCGTAAACACAAGGGACGAGAGCGATGCGGTGCCCCTACTGTCAGCATCCCGACAGCGACGTGATCGACACGCGTAAACTCCACAACGGCGAAACGATCCGGCGGCGGCGCAAGTGTGAGGCATGCGGTCGGCGTTTCACCACCTACGAACGAGTCGAAACTGTCAGCATCACTGTTGTCAAGAAAAATGGCGAGCGGGAGCCGTATGATCGAGAAAAACTGATGCGCGGGGTGCGCACTGCGTGCTATCGTCGTCCTGTTCCGGCGCAGGCGCTCGAAGCCCTGGCGAACGATATCGAAGCAGAACTGATGGCGCTCGACGAGCCGGAGGTGCCTTCATCGCTCATCGGCGATATGGTTATGCGGCGGCTGCGCACCATCGACGATGTCGCTTACATCCGATTCGCCTCCGTCTATCGCTCATTTGCCGATATCGGCAAGCTGCGCGAGGCGGTCGACGAACTGCTGGGGCAGGGTCATTGAAAGAGAATCGTTCATGAGCATAGACGTGTCTGATCAACCAAAGACGACACCGCAAGAAGAGCGGCGAGCCAATCCGGTTACGCGTTTTTTCAGCGAGATAAGTACGGGACTGCGCGAGACTCGCTGGATCATCGTGCTGCTCTATGGGATCGCTGGCGGACTGCTGATGCCGCTGTCGCTGACCGCTGGCGGCATCGCCGGATTTCTGGCGGGCATTGTACCGGTCGGCGTCGGCTTGCTGCTGGCGCGCAATGTGCCCGGTCACTACGCATTGCACGGCTTCCTGACCGGTACGCTCGCGTCAGTGGTTGCCGCTGGCATGCTGTGGTACTTCATTTTCCAGACGCAGTTCGGCGTGAGTGGCGCGGGCATGGTCAAACCCGGCACGCCGCCATGGGACGCCTGGATGATTCTCAGCGGCTTCTTCGGATTTTCGTTGATCGTCTTCTGCACCTTTGGCGCGAGCACTGCCGGGCGCATAGAAGAGCGTAATCGCGCTCTGCGCGAAGAGATCAAGCAGCGCGGCGGCGCGCTCGAGCGCCCCGGCGCCATCCGCGAGCCGGACGATATCCGTGGTCTGTCGCTGCCGCAACTCGGTTACTACGTTAACAACCTGTTCAAAAAGCAGGGGTTCACCTTCAAAGATTACCGTTTCCTGCACAAGGACAAATATCTCGATATCTGGCTCGAATACAAGAATGAGCCGTGGCACCTGCGCCTGTCAGTCGCCGACAAAGTCGCTCCCGGCGCAGTTGAGAGCCTGCTGCAGGAGATGAAACGCGAGGGATGCACTAAAGGCGTGGTCATCACTTCGACTGAGTTTACCCCCGCTGCGATCAAAGCGGCGAAAGATCGACCTGTCGTGCTGATCGACGGCCCGACATTGTATCAGATTGCTGAGAAGTGACAGGCTGACCGGAGTATGGCGATGCAGATCTCGCTCAAAGACAAAATTGCCGTTGTCACCGGCGGTTCGCGCGGAATTGGACGGGCGATCTCGACGACTCTGGCTGCTGCCGGGGCGACGGTCGTCGTGAACTATCAGCGGAACGCCGCTGCCGCCGAAGAGACGGTCGCCGCGATCACCGCCGCCGATGGCGCCGCGATCAGCGTGCAGGCGGATGTGAGCGTCGCTGAGGATGTCGAGCGGTTGTTCAAGACCGTGATCGACACATATGGCACGGTCGATATCCTGGTCAACAATGCTGGCATCACCCGCGATACGCTGCTGCTGCGCATGAAAGAGGACGACTTCGATGCGGTCATCGACACCAATTTGCGCGGGGTCTACCTCTGCACCAAGGCGGCGTTGCGACCGATGACGAAAGCGCGCAGGGGACGCATTATCAACATCACGTCGGTCGTCGGGCTGATCGGCAACGCCGGGCAGAGCAACTACGCTGCCGCTAAAGCCGGGATTATCGGCTTTACCCGCGCCGTCGCGCGCGAAATGGCATCGCGCAATATCACCGTCAATGCAGTCGCGCCGGGCTACATCGAAACTGAATTGACCGCCGGGCTTGGCGATCAGGTGCGCGCCGCCATTCTGGAAGCCATTCCGCTTGGGCGCCTCGGCACACCGCAGGATGTCGCCAACCTGGTCTGCTTCCTGGCGTCCGACGCGGCAGCGTATATCACCGGGCAAACGCTGACGGTCGACGGCGGCATGGTGATGAGTTGACCGCCTTGACGCTGAACTTGAAAGACGGTAGAATACCGCGTCGAAGCGCGGGCATCTGGAGGAAATACGGATTGTGTCGCAACCGTTGGGGCATATAACGGTCGCTGCGCCCGTTTTGCTCGCTCTGGCGCGCGCCGCTCTCCGCGAAACGCCGGGCGTCGTGCGTCTGGCGGGCGTTCCAGCAACGCAGGGCGAGACGACCGTTTGCGCTGGTCCAGGCGCAGCAGTTGCGGCTGGTGCGACAGGCGTGCGCGTTACATGCGCTATCGTTGCTGCGCGGAATGTGCGGTTGGCGCAGGTTGCAGCAACTGCTCAGGCAGCGGTTGCAACCGCGCTGCGTGAACTTGCCGGTGTTGATGTTGCTGCGGTCGATGTCTCGATTGTAGACGTCGCTGCGGGAGAAAAGACGCGCGACCATGGCTAGTCTGCGTCGTCGAGTGCGCGCAATCGCGCTGCAGATCTTATTTGAACTTGATGCAACCGACCATCCGCCCGATCAGGTGGTGGCGCGGCGTCTCGAGGAAGAGCGCCTTCCGCCAGAAGGCGAGCGCTTTCTGCGGCGGTTGGTCTTTGGCGCATGGGAACATGCGTCGTATCTCGACCGGATCATCGAGGAGGCGGCGCCAAACTGGCCTGTCAGCCAGATGCCAGGAGTTGACAAGGCTATTTTGCGGATCGCCCTCTTCGAAGCCCTGATCGACGAAGAGGAAAAAACGCCGGTGAAGGCGATCATTAATGAGGCGGTCGAGCTTGCCAAGCAGTACGGCAGCGATAACTCGAGCCGCTTTGTCAACGGCGTCCTCGGCACGGTCGTCAGTCGCTACCGCGAGCGGCGCAAAGGGTAGCTCGCGTTCTTCTGGCATTCGCTCATCAAGGCTTTCGAAAGGAGTACATGCATGCCCTCGCCCGAAATGGAGGCTCGGCTCAGAAAGATTGTTGCAGAGCAACTCGGAGTCGACGAAAGCAAGATCGTGCCGACCGCACGGTTTACCGACGATCTCAATGCCGACTCGCTCGATCTGGTCGAAATGATCATGGAACTCGAGGAGGCGTTTGGCATCGAGATCCCCGACGAAGATGCCGAGAAAATCGTTACGGTGCAGGACGCGCTGAACTATATCGAGCAAAAGTTGCAGGCGGCCTGAGGAGTGATGACTGTGAGTCGCGCCACGGCGGGCCGCCTTTCGTCCAGTCCGGTGATCTGGTCTGGCAGTCAGCGGTCTGCTGTGGCGCGCTTGTGTGTTGAGGGCGACGCAGCAGGCGGGAAATCAGACAATGGAACTGTTAGGCGTCGGTCCTGGTGAAATTCTGCTGATCCTGGTGATTATGCTGCTGGTCTTCGGTCCAGAGCGTCTGCCCGAATTTGCGCGCCAGGCTGGCAGGTTTGTCGTGCGGGTGCGCGACTGGATCCAGCGTTCACCCGATGCGGCATTGGTGCTGCGTGCGCGCGCCGAACTTGAAAACGAACTGCAGGCGATCCGCGCCGAGCTGACGCGCGAGGTCGAAAGCGTGCGCCAGGATCTCCAGAGTGTACGGTCCGACCTGGCGGACGCCGGGAGGTTGATCGAGCAATCAGCCCAGGAAGCAGCCAGCGCCTCGACGATCACATTGCCTGACGAGAAGGTTGAAGCGTCGCCTTCTCTTCGTCCGCCTGCATCGGCATCGTCCGATCAACCGTCGGCAGCAGCGGCTCAGAGCGCCGACATCGCCCCCGCGCCAGCGGCGCAGGCCGCCGATGGCGCCGCTGCTCAGGTCGTTCAGGCGTCGGATAGCGTCGCAGTGCCGGAGTTCGAGGTCGATCCAGGTCCGATCGGCGCGCGCCGCGCGCGTATTGCCGAGGTCTCGGCGGCGCGATCATCCGCCACGCCGCTCCAGACGCCGACAATCGCTGGCGGCGAAACCGTCGCGCGCGGCGCGCGCAGCGAACCTGCGTCGCCGCCGCCGCGCGTCGTGACTGACGACTCGCCGTTTGCCGCCGATATGGCGCGGATCGATGACCTCAGCCGCCAGGTCTCAGCCATCGCCGAAGAACTTGCCCGCCTGCGCGTGACCATTCTGCAACGCATGGCGGAAGAAAAACGGCGTCAGAGCCATGCTGATCGGGCATCAACCGACGAGTCGGCATCGCTCATCGGAGCGAACGGCGCCGACGAATCGCTGCACAACGGCGCTGCGTCGCCTGCCGGTGAACCAGCGTCCGCCGATGACGCTCTGGCAGTGTCGCGCCATGTCGAGTCGTCATCCTGAGGGTACACACTGATGGAGTTCACAACGACTCAACTGATCATCGTCGTTAGCGTGCTCACTGTTCTCATCCTGCTGCCCCTGGCTGTCATCGTGCTGGTGCGCCTCTTCATCAAGGACGAAGCGCCCGCCGACGGCGAAGAGGTCGTGTCGAGCCTGACTGAATTCAACAGTATTGGCGATGTCTGGCGCGCCTTCGTGCCCCATCTGGTCGAACTGCGGGATCGGATGGTCAAGGCGCTGATCGCCATCGCTATCGGCACGATGATCGGGTTCTGGATCGTTAATAGCCCGACAGTGCTGGGCGATCCGTTGCCCGTCTTTCTGGTGCGCCATCTGGCGCCGCCTGGCACACAGTTGCAGGGCATCGATACTGGCGAGGTGTTCTTCGCCTATATGCGCATGGCGCTGGTAGTCGGCATTACGCTCGCAATGCCGTTCGTGCTCTATCAGATCGTGGCGTTCTTCCTGCCGGGGTTGCTGCCGCACGAGAAGCGCATCCTGTTTATCGCGTTACCGTTTGTCACCGAGTTGTTCATTGCCGGCGTGGCGTTTGGCTGGTTCTTTACTGTACCCGCCGCACTGGGCTTCCTGCTGGGGTTCGGTGTTGATGGAACAACAATTGTGACGCAGCCGCGCGTTGATAGTTTCATTGGCACGGTGGCGACCCTGCTCCTCTGGAATGGATTGATCTTTCAGTTGCCCGCGATTGTGTACGTCCTGGCGCGGCTTGGCGTCGTCACTGCAGCGCGCCTGGCGGCGACGCGCCGGTATGCCATTGTGGTCATTTTCATCATTGCTGCGTTTATTACCCCCACCGGTGACCCGTACAACCTGCTGTTGCTCGCCCTCCCGATGTATCTGCTCTACGAACTGGGGATCATTCTGGCGCGCTTTGTTCCCAAACGGAACAACGAAGGGCAGGCGACGGCGGCTTCGTACAGGTGACCGTCACCTATGCAGATCGATGAGATTGTTGCCGCTGTACTGGCGGCGCCGAAGTATCGCACCATCGCGCCATCGCTGGTGCGCACGCTGGCAGTGCGCGAATTCGCCGCGCATAGAAGCGTCAAAGCGGCAATCAAAGCGACGAAGAACAAATTGCACCAGGTCGCTGGCGCTTATGTCGATCAGCGGATCGACGTCGCCGACTGGCTGCGACGGTTGCAGTCGCACGATGTTCCATACCCCTCGACCGCGCCTGATGAGGCGCTGGTTCAGGCAGCGCTGGCAAATCCTCGCATCGCTCATCTGGGCGAGTCTTTTATCCGCGCTTCGCTCGATCTGATGGCGCGCCACGCCTCCACCCGCGAACGTCTGCCGATTGTGCAGCGGTTTTATGCCGAGATCTTCGCTGTTCTTCCGCCTGTCCGCTCCGTTCTGGACGTCGGGTGCGGGCTGAACCCGCTCGCCATCCCCTGGATGCCGCTCGCGCCTGATGCAGTCTACCACGCCAGCGACATTGACCGCGCTATCGTCGATTTCGTCACACAATACCTGGCGCTTGTCGGCATTCCCGGCAGCGTCGAGGTACGCGACCAGGCGAGCGATCCCGGCGGACCGCCGGTCGATCTGGCGCTGGCGCTGAAGCTGTTGCCAGTGCTGGAACAGATCGAGGACGGCGCTGCAGCACGGCTGCTCGATGCGCTTGACGCGCCGTTCGTGCTGGTCTCGTACCCGGTCCGCACGCTCGGCGGTCGTCGGAAGGGAATGGGCGCAACCTACGAGCGACAACTGGAAGCGCTCATTGCCGGTCGGGAATGGGAGGTTCAACGGTTTGTCTTTCCTGGCGAGCTTGCGTTTTTGATCAGGAAAGGAAGCAAGCAGTCATAGAAATCATCGGCGTCATCCTGCTGATTGTGCAGACATCTGTCTGCGGGGCTGGCGCCAGCAGCAGGCGATGCTCACGATGATGAGATCGACCGGGACGTATACCGCTGCACTGGTGGAGAACATCTACCGGCGAATCGCAGCAGCGGTCGGCGCCGATGCGCCGGGCGCAGCGCTGCAAGGTCAGCGTCGGCGTCGAGATGGATGCGCCGCTCCCGGACAGAGTCAGCGGCGTCGTGTGCGCCGCCT
>JANWXL010000348.1 GCA_025055265.1 Roseiflexus sp. | reverse complement strand
AGCCCTGGCTGAGGTCATGAAAGCCCCTCTGGGGCTTCCACGTCCTGAGCGAGGGCTTTAGCCCGCAGCTCAGAGGGCGCGCGACCTGGCGGCGCAGGTTTACCGGATGTATTTCTTAACCTTCATTTGTCCTGCGCGGCGCGCCGCGTGCCTGGCTTCGCCTTCCTACCTGCCACCTTCCGACCTGCACCCCGCTAGCCTCTCACCTCCTGCCTCTTGCCCCTCACCTCTCACCTCTTGCCTCCCGCCTGCAACGTTCAACCTTTCAACTCCGTGCCTTCGTGCCTTTGTGTGATCAAAGAGGTCGCCTGTTCACGCGCAATGAAACGGGTGATCCCCGCGCCGCAGACGGAGCAGATCCCGCGTGCGATGGAACGTCCGCCTGCGTTGATCTCGAACGTTACCTGCTGCATTGGATGACGGGCGCGGCAGCGGGCGCACCAACCGATCAGCGCGCCATTGATGGCTTCCTCACCTTCAGACGCACTGTCTGGCGCCGCGTGTTCCAACAGAGCGGAGTCGCTGGCATCAGTGTCGGACGCAACATGTTCTACTGACTCAGCCAGCGGTGCGGATGGCGTTGTGTCTTCGGATGCGGGCGATGGTTCGGCGGGCAGCGGTGGAGAGGCAGGCGGGGCTGCGGGATCAGGCGGAAGCGATGGCGCTGACGAAGCAGCGGTCATTGGCGTTGACCGGTTGATGGCGGCGTGGCGCGCTTCGATTAACGCCGCGCGGCGTCGGGTGACTTCGCGCCAGATCAGCCACAGCACTCCAGCAATCACCGCCAGGCGCAGCATTCTCCCTGCCAGCGATAGATGCCGGGCAGGCGCGCGTAACGGGGCAGGCGCGCGTGTCACGGCTGGCATTGCGCGGCGCTTGCGGCTGCGCCAGACTTCACGAACAATCAGGATGGCGATGTCCATCAGCAAGCCGGGAGGAACAGGCATAGACGTCACCCTTTCTGCGTCCCGTTCACGACGCTTCAGCGCTCAGACCGCGCAGGGTCTTCAGGTTCCGAATATCCTCGGCGAGATCGTCGCCTTTTGGAGTTTCAAGCACCATCGGCAGATCGGCGAAGCGTTCGTCGTTGACCAGCGCGCGAAACCCTTCCAGACCGATGCATCCCTCGCCGATGTGCGTATGGCGGTCCACCCGGCTTCCCAGGTCCTTCTGCGAGTCGTTCAAATGAAAGGCTTTCACGCGCGCAATGCCAATGACCTGATCGAGTTCTGCGATCGTTGCTGCGTAGCGTTCAGGCGTGCGAATGTCGTACCCGGCGGCGAAGATGTGACAGGTATCAACGCATACGCCAAGGCGCTCAGGGTAGCGGCAGTATTCGATGATGCGCGCCAGTTCCTCGAAGCGGCGTCCCAGGCTGCTCCCCTGCCCGGCGGTCGTTTCCAGCAACACGATGACATCTGCGCCAGCGCCGCTCTCGAACACCCGGTCGAGCGCAGCGGCAACGCGACGCAATCCCGCTTCCTCGCCAGACCCGACGTGCGCGCCAGGGTGGGTGACCAGGTACGGGACGCCGAGCAACCCGCAGCGTTCCAGTTCCTCGCGGAATGCATCGAGCGATTTGCGCCACAGCTCATCGCCCGGCGCCGCCAGGTTGATCAGGTACGAGTCGTGAACCATCACGACCGGAACGCCCTCGCTGACCTGCGCCTCCTTGAAACGCGCGATTTCTTCGTCGGTCAACGGTCTGGCGCGCCATTGCTGCTGATTTTTGCTGAAAATCTGAACAACATCGCACCCTGCGCGACGTCCGCGTTCACAGGCGGTATGTAATCCGCCGCTTATAGACATATGCGCGCCAAAACGTCGCTGTTTCATAATAATCCTCGACTGCGCCGGTCGGCATGGCGACCTGACGATCAACTGCGTTTCTCTATTATAAGAGCAATCAGGCGGTACAAAGATTGCAGAAATGCTTACATCCTGATCATCAGTCATGTATCGGTGTTCTGATAGAGACATGGTAAGATGAACCTGTTTACTCAAGGCGTTGGCCAGGCGGTTGCCCGGAACGCAGCCCCGTGCGATGCGTCATCGCTGCCGCGGCATTCGATCAAACAATGGAGCGGGATATGCGGACCTGGATCAACACTCTTATGGCGACGCGCGCTACCGACCCCGACGTGCAGCGACGTGCACTGGTCGTGATGCAGTTGATCGCCATGATGTTGGCGGCGAACGCGCTCTTTTTGATACTCGCTCTGCTGTCTCCCGATGGCGGCAGCCCGCTGATACCGATAGCCAGCAGTCTATGTTTTATTGGCGCGTATGCGCTGGCGCAACGCGGGCGCGCCAGCGCTGCGGCGTGGATCGTTATCGGCGCGTTTCTCGCCGGGGCGCTGTTTGCCGTTGCGAATCTGGATCCGGAGCGAGGGACGCACGTTGGCTACTTTCTGACAGCCCTGATTGTCATTGCCAGTCTGACGCTCCCTCCGCCGCAACTCTGGCTGGTGATCGGCGGCGTGGCTGGCGGTTTTCTCCTGACGTTGACAACAGCCCATCCCAATCTGTGGAATGTTCCTGAATGGCGCCAGGAGGCGCTCAACAGCAGCGTCTTGCTTGTGGTGGTCGGTCTTGTCTCGTATATTGGAGCGCGCATCGCACGGCGCACCATTCGCGAGGCGCAAGAGGCGCGCCAGATGGCGGAGCGTGCGCAGGAAGAACTGGCGCAGGTGAACGCCGGTCTGGAAGTGCGGATTGCAGAGCGCACGGCGGAGTTGACCCAGACCCTCGCAGCGCAGCAGGCGCTGGCGGAGGAGTTGCGCCGCAGCCTGGCGGCGCAACAGGAGTTGAGCCAGTTAATCCTCGATCTCTCTTTGCCAGTGATCCCAGTGCATGATGGAACCGTGGTCGTTCCGCTCTCCGGCACAATCGACAGCACACGGGCGTCGAAGTTGATCGAAAGCGTGCTCAAGACCATTGAGCAGCGCCAGGTTCACACGGTTATCATGGACATTACCGGCGTGCCAATCGTTGATACGCAGGTTGCGCAGGCGCTGGTGCGCACAGCAAGCGCAGCCCGATTGATGGGCGCGGAAACGATCCTGGTCGGCATTCGCCCGGAAGTGGCGCAAACGCTTGTTGGTCTTGGCATTCACCTGGGGCTGCGTACAGCGGCGACACTGCAGGAAGGGCTGGAACTGTCGGTCAGACACGTCAATGGAGCGCTGGGGTCCAGGCACGCCGTGTTGTGAAAAGAACACGGACTCACGCGGATGCAACGGATTCGCGCGGATCTGCCGATCGTAAAAGGCAACCGATCAGTGGACATTCGTCTCAATCCGGCGCATCCGTGTACTCCCAGACGCTGCGCACCCGGAGCGCCGCGCATGCTCGTGCGGTAGTAGAGATTGCGTATGATGAGGATTCTCCTGCTTGGCGACGACGGTCGCACCCATGCGCTGGCATGGAAACTGATCAATAGCCCCCGGTCGCCGGAGGTGATCTGCGCGCCGGGCAATGGCGGAACAGCGCCGTTCGCGCCCTCAGTATCGCTCGATACCGCCGATGCTGCGGGATTGAGCCGCTGGACCTTCGAGGAACAGATCGATCTGGTTATTCCCGCTTCCAGCGCCCCATTGCACACCGGGCTGGTCGACGAGGTCCTGTCGCTGCACATCGGCGTCTGGGGCGCATCACGCCGCGCCGCTGCCCTCGAACGCAGCCGCTGCCTGGCGAAGGAGTTCATGATCCGCCACGGCATCCCGACGGCGCAGGGACGACCGTTTGCCGACCTCGCCACTGCGGAGCGGTATCTGGCGACGCTGCCGCTGCCAGTGATGATCAAGACGGATCATCCGTCAGGCGGAGAAGAAATCTTCGACGACCGGTATGCTGCGCTCGAAGGATTGCGACGCCTGTTTGCCGCGCGTTCTCTCGATGGCGGCGAAGGCGTCGTGATCGAGTCTGCGCTGTATGGTCCGCGGGTGGCGCTCTCGGCGCTGACTGACGGACACACGGCTGTGCCGCTCCTGGCGACCCGGCTGTACGATCGGGTCGAGGAGGGCGATCGCGGCGCACAGGCGCGCGGCGTTGGGGCGCATGCCAGCAACTCGACGTTTGCGCAGCGCCTGGCGCGCTACCTGCACGAAAAGTTTATCCTGCCGTTCGTGGCTGGTCTGGAGAAGGAAGGGCTGCCGTGCTGGGGGTTGATCGGCGTGGATTGCATCATTACCGCCGAAGGTCCCCGCGCAACGGCGCTCCGGTTCAGTTTCCGCGAAGGGGAGGCGCAAGTGGTGCTGCCGCGCCTGGAAGATGACCTGATCCCCTGGATTGAAGCCTCGATTACCAGGCGCCTCCACGAATTGCCGCCGCTGACGTGGACTGCCACTTCCAGCGTTGGTCTGGGACTTATGGCGCGCGGCTACCCCAATTTCTTCCCGACCGGCGGGCAGATCCAGGGTCTCGAAGATGTTGAACCCGGCGTCATGGTCTTTCACAGCGCCACGACCAATCCCGCCGCGACTGTACCGTATACATCGCGCGCGGCGAGCAGCCGAGGCGGCAGTACGAATGCCCTCAGTTCGATGATTGGCGGATTGCTCGGCATGGGTGGCGCACCGCAGGGTTGGGGCGGGTTGCGCACCACCGGCGGGCTGGTCGCCACCGTGGTGGCGCAGGGGGTTTCGTTGCCCGGCGCCCGCGGTCGGGCGCTGGTCAACGCCGATCGGGTGCAGTTCGAGGGGCGCACCTACCGCAGCGACATTGGCGAGCGCGACTTTGGTTGACTCTCCCGAGCAAACTCCATCTTTCGCCTGGCCCGACACGCTTGAACTGACGCTCGATGGCATCGCGCAGGGCGGTGAAGCCGTCGGGCGCTGGCAGAGTCGGGTGGTGTTCGCGGCTGGCGGCATCCCCGGCGAGCGCGTTGTCGTGCGGCTGCGGGAGCGGCACGAGGCGTATGCGCGCGGTGATGTCATCGACGTTCTGCTCACCTCACCCGACCGCGTTGCTCCGCGGCTCCCCGGCGCGAGTCATATGCCCTGGCAGCACATTGCGTTTGAGGCGCAACAGCGCCTGCGCCGTCAGATCCTCGTCGATCAGCTTGTCAAGTTTGCTGGCGTCGATCCAGGCGTGGTCGATGAAACAGCGCCCGCCTCGAAACCGTGGGAGTATCGCAACAATGCGCGCCTGCACTGCGACGGGCGGCAGGTTGGCTACTACGAGGCGGATACACGGTCGATCTATGAACTCGATCACGACCCGCTGCTGCACCCGACGCTGAACGAGGCGCTGGCGGAGTTGCGGAGCGCACTCGCCGACGAACCCGACGACGCGCCGCCGCTGGAGGTGACTCTGCGTGTCAGCGAGGCGCACGGGTACTGCATTGCAGCCCTGCGCGGGCGCGGCGACCGCCGGAGTCTGGCGGCGCGCTGGCGGGCGCGCTGCCCTGCGCTGGCAGGCGTTGTCTTTACTGTTCCGCCGCCGCGTACCCTGCCGCCGCTCGGCGCCGATACGCTCGTCGAGGAACTGGAGGACCTGACGTTCCTGCTCCGCCCGACGACCTTCTTTCAGGTCAACGTCGCCGCGGCAACGACACTGCTGAACCTGATCCGCGCCGGTCTTGGCGACGAGGCGCGCGGACGTCTGCTCGATCTCTACTGCGGCGCGGGCGCATTTACCCTTCCGCTGGCGCGCAATGCCGTCGAGGTCGTCGGCGTCGAGGAGTATGCTGGCGCTGTCGCCGACGCAGAGCGCAGCGCCGCCATCAACCATATCTCGAATGTGCGCTTCATCACTGGCAGCGCCGAAGCGGTGCTTACTGATCTCGACGGTCAGTTCGACGCTGTTGTGCTCGACCCGCCGCGACGCGGCTGCCATCCGCGCGTGGTGCAGGCGCTCATCGACCGCGCGCCGCGCCGGATCATCTATGTCTCGTGCCATCCGGCAACCCTCGCGCGTGACCTGAAGACCCTGATCGCTGGCGGCTACGCCGTTGTGCGCGCCACGCCGGTTGACCTTTTTCCTCAGACGCCGCATGTTGAGAGCGTTGTTGTGCTGGTGCACGCAGGGTCTAAGCAAGCGTACCGCGAGGCTGAACAAGTGTAAGGGCGGGTCTGAGCAAGCGTAAGGGCGGGTCTGAGACCCGCCCTTACGCTGTCGGATGGTATCATATGACGGAGCGATCCGCCTACCTGCCCGGCGCCTGAAGTCGCAGGCTACGGTTGCGAAGCCCGCCTTCGCGGGCTGGACCGGGCGATGCCGAATTATTTTCTCAAACTCCATAAGCCCTGGCTGAGGTCATGAAAGCCTCTTTAGAGCTTCCACGTCCTGAGCGAGGGCTTTAGCCCGCAGCTC
>JANWXL010000199.1 GCA_025055265.1 Roseiflexus sp. | reverse complement strand
CCGTCTCGTGGGCGCACTGCTGCGGTCGGGCGCGCTGGCGGCGCGCCCCTGCCCCACCGTGCCACAGACAACGGGCAACGCTCTGCGACGTTGCGGTGCAACGTCGCTACCGGGCACAGCGGCGACTACCGGCACGTTATGCGGCTGAAAAACGGTTTCTAGCCGTTGCGATGCAACGGCTCTACCGGCAACTCCGCACCCTCCGCCTAGAACCTGCGCACCTGCAACCCTCCCGCTGCCCTGCGCGCAACGTTCAACATGCAACGTTCAACCCCTACTGCAACCTTTCTCTGGCCTCTCGCCTCGCGCCTCGCGCCTCGCCCTACCCGACGAGCCAGGAATCAATTTCATCAAGGGCTGCGGCGGCGGTCAGCAGCAATTCTGCGCCGCCGATCAGCGCCAGCGCGTCGGCTGCCCAGCCAATGCACTGGAGCGTCTCCGTGCGACCAAGCGGAGCGATTGTCAGAAACGCCTGACCCAGGAGGCGATGGGCGCGCCCGGCTTCCTGGCGCCTGACGACGGCGTGCGCCGCAGCGACCAGGGCGCGCGCACGTTCCAGCGGGCGCGGGATGAGCCGCGCCACTTCTTCGGCGTCATCGGGCAACCCGTGAGCGGCAAGCGCCTGGGCGACGGCGAGCAGGTAGCGACTACGCACATCGGGAGGGAACACATCGGCGATACTGGTGAAGGCGCGCGCGCGCGCGCCGGATTCGACTAGCGGTTGTACAATCGCCGCCTGCGCGCGCGCGCGCTCGGCGGGGACGACGATCTGCTCAGCGCGTGCATGGGCCGCTGCCGCTGCGCCAGACCGCGCCCATGCAATCGCTAGATCGGCTTCGAGCCGCGCCCGCGCTGCGTCGTCGCCGATCTGCGCCGCCAGTGCGAACGCCTCGCGGTGGCGCCCGTCCGCTGCCAGAATGCGCGCCAGTTCGTCAAGCGCCCAACTGCGCTCATCTTCATCGGCGATGGTCAGCGCCACCGTCTCAGCCGTCGCATAGTCGCCCCGACGCGCCAGGGCAATCGCAATGCGCGAATGGGCGCGATCGCGCTCCTCGCCTTCGGGAAGCAGCGCTGCCATGCGCATGCCGACCTCGAACTGTCCGCTGGCGGCTTCAGCGGCTGCCAGGGCTGCGATGACCGACGCCCGTTCCTCTCCTTCGACGGCGATGGCAGCCGTTGCGGCTTCGTCGAGCGCCTGCGCCGCCACTGGCGGATGGTCGAGCGCCATGTCGATCAGACAACGGGCGCGCGTTTCGTGATCGTCGATCATGCGCGCAACTTCGAGCGCGGTCTCTGGCGCAACCTGAACGATCAGCGTGCGCGCCACCTGCGCCAGCGCACGGTCGCGCAGCGCCGGATTCGGCAGAAGCATGACTCGATCTGCTGCCCGTGGGTTGCCGCGCCGTGCTGCATCGCATGCCAGTTCGGCAGTGACCCATGCCACTGCCGTGGCGGCGCGCAGGGTGTCGAGCACCAGACCGGCGCGCTCGTAGTCGCCAGCGCGCGCGTGCGCAATCGCCACTTCCGCCATTGCCCAATCGTGATTGCCGGGATGCGCAATCGCATACGCCACCTCTTCGGCGCGGCTCAATCGTCCATGTGCAATCAGCCAGCGCACGACCTCGGTTTCGATCATGCCGCGTCGCTCGGTGTGGACAATGCGTGTGGTGATGCCGAGCGCTGTGTCAGGCGCGCCGATGCCGATCGCAGCGCGCGCCAGCGCAACAAGGGTTTCTTCGTGTTGATCGCGCCACTGACGGGTAGGACCGGGCGCTTCGAGGTCGAGCGCTTCGGAAAGCATTCGCATCGCCGGGGCGCGCATGCGTAATGCATAGCAGACTTCGCCAAGATTGCGCAACGCCAGCGCCTTGTCGCGCCCATCCGGCAACTGATCAATCATCGCCCGGATGCGTTTCATCGTGGCATCACGCGGCTGCCCGCGATCAACGGCAGCCGCGAACACCTCGGCTGGCGCGTGTGGCGGCAGACTGCGCGCCAGAAAGGTCAGCCCGCCGGTCAGCGCCGTGGCGCGCACCAGCTCGAGGGCTGAGTTGCCCTCCGCTGCCGCGCGCAATGACCACAACCCATCGACAGCTGCGCCGCTCAGATTGCCGGTGCGTCGCTCCTGGGCGCGCATCCAGGCGCGCCGGACGATACTGTTGATCGCTGCCTGCGTTGCGATGCCGCCGAGGGCGCTGTGGCGTGCAAATTCGCGACTCAATATCGACTCGTCCTGCCAGCCTGATCGTTCTGGTGCATTATGCGATCGTGCCAGGGTCAGTTCGACGAAACGTGCGTGAGTCGACGTCAGTTCGTCACCCGACATTGCTGCTATGAACGTTCGCGTGGTGCGATGGTGTAAGCGAATGCCCGCTTCGCTGCGCTCGATAAGCGCACCCCAGCGCTGCACCAGGCGTGCCACGGTCGCTTCGGCGCATTCCGCCAGCTCTGCCGCCAGGGGTATTGGCAGCGGATCACGGGAAGCGGCAAGGGTGCATGCCAGCGCGCGTCCCTGCGCATCCAGCCCTTCCCACCAGCGCCGATGCAGCTCGTTTAGTCCATAGGGAAGACGTTTCACATCGAGCATCCGCCCTGCCATCAACCCGATTGCCAGCCGCACATAGAGCGGCGATCCCTGGCTGCGCGACGCCAGAACCGTCGCCAGGCGACGGTTCCCGCTCAGGTGAGCGGCAATCTCAGCCAGCCACGCTTCATCCGCCCGCAACGACACACGCGCAGCGAAATATGCGCCGATCGCCGGCAGTTGCGTTTCCGGCGTCGTTACCATAACTACAACAACGCCAGGAGGAAGACTGACAGGCAGCGGCGGCGGTACAGGGACGTCGGTATTGTCTGGCATCCGCCCGATGACGATGACCAGCGGTTCATCGCGCTGCCGCTTCTCCACTGCTTCCGCAAGCAGGCGTTCGAGGGTCAGCGCATCGCGTGAAGCGATGGGAGGAATCAGCGGAACCGGCAGATCAGCAAGCGCCAGAATCTGGGCGCAGAGCGCTGCCAGACCGCTGCCTGCATCATCTTCGGGCAGCCAGAATGCCCAGCGGCGCGTTGCGGCAAGCCAGCAGATCAATGCTGTTGCTCCGCCGCCGTGGGTGCAATCCAGCGCTATGATGCCTCCCTCACAGTCGCGCACTGCCTGTTCGAGCGCAGCCGCTGCGGCAGGACGCGGTACAAACAACGCGCACCGCTCGGCGATGCGCTGAGTCTGCACCTCCAGCGCGCGCCCGGTCTGGTGATACAGATGCGGATATTCCGCTACGGCTGCCACTGCTGGCGGAAGGAAGTCGGGAGGCAGGTGAGCAATTAGTGTCATAGAGTCCAGGGTTTCCGAGAGTTGGGGCAGGTCTCGGACCTGCCCCGACGAGTTCGGACTTGTCCTCGCACCAGTCATCATGGTTTCTTCTGAACCGGCGGCAGCGCATACGACGCGAACTCGCGACCGATTTCGACCTCGCCAGTGAAGCCCGCTGCGCGCGTTTCTGCGATGGCGCGGTCGGCGCTCATGGTCCAGCGCGGGCTGTAGTGAACGAGGACCAGCCGCGCAACGCCAGCCGCCGCTGCGACTTCGCCTGCCTGATACGGCGACGTATGACCGGGGAACGGCTCAGGCGTCGTGGCTTCGTGGATCAGGACGGACGCGCCGCGTGCCAGGTCGCGCACTGCGTCGCACGGTTCGGTATCGGCAGAGTAAACCAGCGCGCGTCCATCGTCGCTGCTGAAGCGCAGCGCCAGGCAGGGGCGCGAATGAACGGTTGGCGCTGTGTGAATGCGATACGGTGCGCCATCGAGTACAATGTCCTCTCCCGCTTCAACAGTAGTCCACTCAATGACCGGTTGATGATCCTCGAGTTCGAACGCTTCGAGGATGCGCTGGGTTAACGTCAGGGTTGGCGCATTTCCGTAGATTGGAAGACGCCGATCGTACCCGCTGAGTTTGAGCGAAAAGAGCAACCCGGGAAGGCCATTCAGATGGTCGGCGTGGGAATGGGTCAAAATAATCGCCCGCAGATCGCGCGGATTGACGCCCGCGCGCAACAATCGTTGATATGTACTGCCGCCAGCGTCGATCAGCACCAGACCATCCGGCGCTTCCCAGACCATGTATGTGTAATCGCGGTCTGCGTCCGGCACCGCTGTCCCAACACCCAGTAAAATCATGCGCATATCGAGGCGTCCCCTGTGCTGAGAGCCTGTCCGAAAATCATCTGCCGCAGTCGTCGCACGGCATACCTGCGCCGAAGCGCTCTCCTGTTCGCACGAGATCGCTTCGCGCAATGACACTGCTCTTCTCAGTTCTTCGGATAGGCTGTAAGTACTCAATCATCGCCCATATTGTATCAGAGTCATCATAGTCGTTCATTGCTTTTCGGCGCTGTCTGCGAGGTGCTATACTTGACCAGATGTGCACAGGAGAGACTTATGCCACGCATCATCTACTTCGATTGCTTTTCCGGCATCAGCGGCGACATGGCGCTTGGCGCGCTACTGGACGCCGGATTGCCGATCGAGACGCTTCGTGAGACGTTGCGACGCCTTGACATCGATGGATGGGATCTGTACGCGACACGCGAAGTGCGCGGATCGCTCGCGGGCACGCGCGCCCACGTGGTCGCGCCCGAAGGTCACATCCACCGCAACCTCAACGACATTCGCGCGATCATCAGTGCGGCATCGTTGCCTGCAACAGTCATTGAACGCAGCGTGCGCATCTTTACCATTCTCGCCGAAGCAGAAGCGCGAGTTCACGGCGTGGCAGTCGATCAGATCCATTTCCACGAAGTCGGCGCACTCGACGCAATCATTGATATCGTCGGCGTTGTGGCTGGTCTTGATCTGCTTGGCGTTGAGCAGGTCTTTGCCTCACCGCTGCCACTCGGCGCCGGGTGGGTCCGCGCTGCGCACGGTCTTTTGCCCGTCCCGGCTCCTGCTACCCTGGCGATCCTGGCATCGGCTGGCGCACCGGTCACCCCCGATGAGACGCCGTTCGAGTTGACGACGCCGACCGGTGCAGCGATCCTGGCAGCCCTGGCGACATTCCGCCGTCCGCCGATGCGCCTGCGCGCAGTCGGCTACGGCTTCGGCGCACGCCAGACAGAACGCCCGAATGCCCTGCGCGTCTGGCTGGGCGATCTCGACGAAGATGACGACAGCGCCCGGCAGCAGGGTCTGGTGCTGCTGGAGACGAACATCGACGACCAGCCAGCCGAGCAGGTTGCGTATGCAGCCGACCGGCTGCGCGAAGTTGGCGCCTTGGATGTCTGGTGCACACCAATCCTGATGAAGAAGGGACGCACCGGTGTCTTGCTCTCAGCACTCGTGCCTGCCAATCTGGAAGAAGCGGCCGTTGACCTGATCATGCGCGAGACGACGACGCTGGGAGTGCGGCGGCGCGCCATTGAACGCCACGTATGCGAACGCGACATTATGGAGGTTGCAACGCCGCTGGGAACGGCGCGGGTCAAACGGAAATGGTGGGGCGGCGATCTGATCGGCGCAGCGCCGGAGTATGAAGACTGCGCCCGGATTGCGCGCGAACACGGCGTGCCGCTGGCGACGGTGTATCAGATGGTGATGGAGCGGGTGGGTGATAGGGCGTCTATCCTGGCGCCCAACGGCTGATGAACGTCAAGAAATAAATCCGTGTGCCTGTTGCCGCCGCAGGTCGTGCGTCCTCTGAGCAGGCTGATGGTCTTTGAATAAATATTCCGCTCCCCACCTACCCGCCCAGCACTGATGAACATTCACCAAATAATCCGGCGTTCGCTTTGCTCCTGGCGGCTGATGGTTTTTGAAAAATTATTCCGCTATCCGTCCCCTGCCCGGCGCCTAAAGTCGCGGGCTACGGTTGCGAAGCCCGCCTGCGCGGGCTAGGTCTGGTGACACCGGATTATTTTCTTAAACTCCAAAAGCCGCAGGCTACGGTTGCGAAGCCTGCCTTTGCAGGCTACACTGGATTTAGTATTCATCAGCCCGCAGCGTTCAGAAATACTGGACTTTCTTAATCTGCATCAGCCCGCAGCGTCCCGTATTCTATTCTGCCGCCGTAGCCGCTATTGCGCGCCCAGAAGCCAGCCCACGACGGCAGGACAATCTCACTCACCCAGAAGCAATCCTCCCACGTCGGCGGCGGAAAAGGCGGATAGCCGAGCGTCTCTGGCGGCAGCGATCACCTCGACGTTTCTTAACCGGCATCAACCGCAGGGCAGCTCTGGCAAGCGTGTGATTGCGAAAGCCGTATGATAGGGATGTGCGTTCGCTGCAATAGCCGGACTGCTCAGGCAAGTGGCTACGTAAGCGGCGGCAATGGATACAATGGTTGGCGTTGAGCGGCGCGCTCCCACAGAACGAGCAGCTCTTCACGATGGCTCGAGGCCTACTCAACGCTGAAGAACCAGCTAATCTCGGGCATACGTCAGCAACTCGCGCAGTCGGGGAACAGATCTTCAGGACGTTTCCCGGTAATCTTCAGGTAGGTTGAGTCCGGACACAGATCAATATTCTGGAAACACTGTAAACGTGATGTTGCCCTTGATAACATTCATCGTCACGCTCTGACGGCGCATTTGTCCGATGTGCATGCCTTTGGCGACAGCGAGGCATACGACTCAGCGGAGCAGGCGATAAGCCTGCTCCGTTCCTCTGGTATGTTAGTTAGCACTCGCCTGTGTACGGAAGATCGCCCGCAGCAGCGCTCTGCTGGGCGGTGTCATTGCGTACAATTGACAACAGCTTCTCTTCAAAAGTCCGCAGATTACACACCGTCATCGAGAACAG
>JANWXL010000140.1 GCA_025055265.1 Roseiflexus sp. | reverse complement strand
CGCCTGACGCTGTTTGTCGGGCAACGCTGGTGCAACGAGTCGCCAGCGCCTCCTCTCCCCCCTCCCAAATCGTGGCGTCTCCTGCCAGCCGGGTCATAACGTGTTCGCCCTGGCTCAGTGAATAACCCTTTCATCTGACACAGCGCGTCGAAATGGCGGCTGCGCCTGCGTCAGACTGCGTCACCCGCAGGATCTGGCATCAGGGTCACTGGCAAGCGAGCATAGGCATCGTCCTGCAACGAACGCCCGACTCCCGGCTTGCAGCGCTGTGTTCCAATTCTCGGTTCTCGGTTCTCGGTTCTTAGTTCTCAAGTTCCTGGTTCTCAGAAGAGACATCCCGACATACCGGCAATCGTAACTACATAGTGACAGAGTATCAACTGGAAAGGAGCACATCCGATGAATCTCTTCCGGTCCCTGTTTGTTCTGGCAGGCGCGCTGGCACTGGCGGCGTGCGCCGCAACATCACCGACGACGCCAGCCGCGCCAGCGCCCGCTGGCGGTGCAACGATTCAGATCAGCGATCCCTGGGCGCGCGCCATGAAGATGGAAGGCGGCGCAATGGGCGGTATGGAGCAGCCGACAATGGCGCCAGCGTCCGGCGGCGGTTATGGCGGCATGGAGCCGACGAAAGCGCCTGAGCAGGGCATGGCGCATGGCGGAATGGATATGGGCGGCGCGAACAGTGCCGCGTATATGGTCATTCGCAATACCGGCAACGAACCCGACAAATTGATCGCTGCGAGCACCGACGTCGCCAAAACCGTCGAGCTGCACACCGTCGTTGAGGAAGGCGGGATGATGCGCATGCGCCAGGTCGAAGGCGGGATTGATATTCCTGCCAAAGGCGAGGTCGTGCTGAAACCAGGCGGCTTCCATGTGATGCTCATCGGCCTGACCCGCGACCTGAATGCGGGCGATAAGGTGCAGTTGACGCTGACCTTCGAGAAAGCAGGGCAGATTCCGGTCACGGCTGAGGTGCGCCAGCCGTAGGGACGTGTTCGAGGGAAACGTAAGCGGTTGAAAAACGGGACACGGATGCCCGCAGATGGAACGGATGGACACGGATTAATTCGATCCGATCCGTTTCATCCGTGTCATCCGTGTCCCATTTCCTTACGCCCGAATCTCCTGCCGCTGGAACAGGACGTACCCCAGCGCAAACAGCACGATCGTCGCTGCGATCAGGCCCGTGGCGTGGGGCCAGGTGAGCAGCATGCTCTGCGTGGCAGGGAGCGGCGTTCCCAACACTGCGTTGTGCAACTGGATCGGCAGGACCAATCCGAGCGAGCGCACCGTCGGGTTAAGCGTCGCTAGCGCAACCTCGGTGAAGAGGGTATTGGGCGAAATGCGCGCCAGCGCCAGCTCCAGTTGCACCTGATCGATCAACGCCAGCGGATCGCCCAATGGCACGGGACGCAGCAGGTTCGCCAGCAGACTGGCAATGATCCCCCAGAATGCGGTAAAGAACAGCCAGACGGCGAGGGACGCCAGCGCCGCCGTGGCTGGCTGGCGAAAGACAATCGAGAAGAGCATTGCCAGCGCCAGCCAGACGCCGCCATAGAAGATCGTCACCAGCAGGAACCACAGGCTGCGCACCACCTCTTCGCCGGTGGGCGGCACACCCAACCGCAGCAGCCCCATGCCGACGATCAGCAGCCAGATGGAAGTCAGCGTCAGCGCCAGCGCGCCTAACCCCGCCAGGAACTTGCCGAACAGCAGCGCGTCCCGGTAGATCGGTTGCGCCAGCACCTTCGAGATCGTGCGCTGGTTGAACTCGCCGTTGACCGAGTCGAACGCCAGCGCGATGCCGAGCAGCGGCACGAGCAACCCCAGGAAGCCGACGAACGCTGGCAGCGGCTCGCGCGCCGTGGTGAATAACTTGAGAAACAGGAACGTATCGCCGCCAAAGCCGTCGCGCAGGCTCTGCGACGCTGCATAGACTGTCCCGGCTGCAGTCAGAATAATCAGCGCCTCCAGAATCAGCATCCGTACACTGGTCAGATGGTCCGCCATTTCTTTCGCCACCACTGCCCACAGACCGGTCCACGGCGACCCTTCACGCTGCCGTCCGAGAGTAAGCGTTTCAGGCTGCTGCTGCATACGTCGCCTCCTTCTGGAAATAGCGCGTATACACCTCATCGAGCCGGGGAATATCGGAACTGAGCGCCAGCAACCTGCCTCCCGCCTCAACGACGGCGCGCGCTACATCCGCGCGCAGATCGCTGCGCGCCTCGATATGATACGTCCGCGCACCGTCGCGCGTCACCTGGACGACATCCGGCAGGCAGCGCAGCGCCTCGTCGAGCGCCGTTCCGCCATCCGCTTCGAGATGGATGCGGTACGCGCCGCCGAGCACGCGCTGCGCCAGTTCGCCGACCGTGCCCTCAAGCACCATGCGCCCCTTGTGGAACAGCCCGACCCGGTCGCAGACCGCCTGCACCTGGTGCAGCAGATGCGACGACAGCATGATCGTAATCCCATCCTCCTTGAGGCGACGGATCAGGTCAAGAAACTCGCGCACCGCCTCCGGATCCAGCGCTAGCGTCGGCTCGTCCATGATGATTAACTGCGGGCGCTTGATCAGCACTTCGGCGACGCCGAGACGTTGCCGCATCCCGCGCGAGAACGTCCGCACCGGTCGGTCGGCGACATCGCTCAGCCCGACCTGATCCAGCGCCGTGCGGATGCGGTCCTGCATCTCTTTGCCGCGGATGCCGTTCAGTTTTGCGATATAGCTCAGGTTTTCACGCGCCGTCAGGCCGTCATAGAACCCAACCTGGTCGGGCAGGTGGCCGACGCGCGACTTGACGCTGAGCGGCTGACGCGCCGGATCAAGCCCGATCACGCGCACGCTGCCAGACGTCGGCTCGGTCAATCCGAGCAGCATCAGGATGGTCGTGGTCTTGCCAGCGCCATTCGGACCGAGCAGCCCGAAAATCTCGCCCTTGTGCACCGTCAGGTTCAGGTGATCGACGGCGAGCAGCGACCCATACTGTTTGGTCAGATCACGACACTCGACAACCGGTTCATCCATGGCGCCCTCCTGCTCAGCGGCGACCGAAGCGCATCACCGCCATGCCCACACCGACCACGGCAATCGCAATCAGCGCAACACCGACCAACCCCCACAGCGTGGATGTCAGCACCGTCACGCGGAACTCGGCCGAGTCGGAAGCGCCTTCATCCGGACGCGCGCTAAATGTGACTACATAATCGCCAGCGATTGCCTGGTTCGAGGGTTGGATATTTGCAGTGACTTCGACCGTCTGACCATTTGCCAGCTCAGCGATGTTCTGTGGCTCGAACTCGACCGTCCAGCCGACAGGCGGCGAGGCGCTCAGTTGAATGTTGCGGGCTGGCGCGCTGCCAGTATTCTGAACCACCAGCTTGATGGCGGTCTTCTCACCAATGCGCGCTTCGCCGGAGAGCCGACCATCAGGCGTCGTGAGCGTCAGTTGCGGTTGCCCCGTCAATTCGGCGGCAAGCGTGGTCGTCGCGCGGTACTCGCCACCCTGCGCCAGCACCTGGATGTCATATGTGCCGGCTGGCGTATCGGGGAGCGGTCGCACCTCGACGCTCAGGCTCTTCGACTCGTTCGGACCGAACGGAATGCTCGTAATGCTCTGACCGCCAAAGCGGAAATCGACCTGGAACCCGCGCGGCGCTTCCGCCAGCAGGCTGACTGGCACTTCCTGATCGCTTTCATTCTTCACGGTCATGTTGTAGCGGAACGTCGTGCCAGACGAGCCACGGAGCGTAGGAAGATCAACATCAAGGGTCAGGCCGGCAGACGTCTCTTTCTCCGCTTTGAGGATCAGCTCCAGCGGCAGCGTCGCCTCGCGCGTTTCACCGCTGGCGACCACCGTCATCTTGTACGCGCCAGCCGCTGTGTCCTTCGGCGGCTCGACGCGGAGATCGACCGACGCCTCGTTCTTCGGGTTGACGTAGACTGCCTGAACGACCTTGCCATCACCGCGAAAACTGATGTCCCATCCATCGGGGGCGCCGCGCACGGCAAGGCGCACGATCTGCGGCGTTGTGTCAGTTCCCAGAGTCAACCGGATGGTCGTCGGATCGCCAATCGTGGCTTCCTGAACCGGATAACGGGTGAATAGAAAGAGGTCACGAGGATTCTGTTGCGGATTCTGTTCCTGCGCCAGCGCGGGAACGACGGCGCTCAACGTCAGGACAACAAGCGTGATGAGGACGATCATCAGGCGTAATGCTCGCATCATCGTTCTCCTTATCCTGAGTTCGGAAACGAATTGAACCACCCGAAGAAGATGGGCGGTTTCCAAAACTGAGATTGTATCTGATTATGGTTGGAATGGTGTTGGTGTTGTATTAACGTTTCCTAAGAGGAAAGCGAATGGGGCAACGAATGAACGAATGGGTCAACGAATGCGGCAGCGAATAAGCGAATGGACCTCCGTGTTCTCTGCGCCTCTGTGGTTCTGACGGCAGACAGAAGAACGCACGGGCGATATTGGCAAACGACCCTCCCACGTCCAGTATTCAGCCTTCCCACCTTCCACTTTTGCACCTTCAACCTGCAACTTCTCTTGTCTCTCGCCTCTTGCCTACTGAACGACATACGACTTTCGACCGATGCCGGGCTGTCATGGTTCACCCAAACATCCCCCATCCGTCTCTACTGCACGTTCTCGAGCAGTGCTACACTGTTGCCAGAAATACGAACGCTCGCAACAATCTGCGCTCTCCTGCGTCGAAGAAAGAGGGACAGTCTCAAGGAGCGCAATCGTACATTGGCTGCACAACGGCGGAAGGAGCGCATCGTGTTCAAAGGCTGGTTCCGGCGTAAGCCGACAACCGTCGCCACGCAGGCGGACGGCGTCTATCGCAATGGCAATACAACCCTGATCGAACTGCGCAACGTCACCAAAATCTTTGAGACAGCGGCAGGACCGTTCACCGCACTTGACAATATCACCCTCAGCGTGGATCGCGGCGAATTCGTGGCAATCATCGGCAAATCGGGCAGCGGTAAGTCCACGCTCATGAACATGATCTCCGGCATTGACCGACCGACATCGGGTGAGGTATTCGTCGGCGACACCGCCGTACACACCCTGAATGAGAGCGAAATGGCGGTCTGGCGCGGGCGCAATGTCGGCATCGTTTTTCAGTTCTTCCAGTTGTTGCCGGCGCTCTCGCTGGTCGAAAATGTGATGCTGCCGATGGACTTCTGCAACATGTTCACGCCGCGCGAACGGCGCGAACGGGCGATGATACTGCTCGATCAGGTCGGTCTGGTCGATCAGGCGCACAAACTCCCCGCCGCCATCTCCGGCGGTCAGCAGCAGCGCGTTGCCATTGCCCGTGCGCTTGCCAATGATCCGCCAATCGTTCTTGCCGATGAGCCGACCGGCAACCTCGACTCGAAGACGGCGCAACAGGTGTTTGCACTGTTTGAGCGCCTGGTTGATCAGGGCAAAACCATTCTCATGGTAACCCACGACAGCGACATGGCGCGGCGGGTGAGCCGGGCGGTGATCATCGCCGACGGGCGGATCGTCAACGAATACGTTGCGCGGGCGCTTGCCACCCTGACGCTCGACCAGTTGGGGTGGGTCATGCGTCACGCCGAAACCCACACCTACGCTCCCGGCGCGATCATTCTTGAGGAGGGCGAACCTGCCGATAACTTCTATATCATCACCAAAGGCGAGGTCGAGGTTTTCATCGAGCATCCCGACGGGGGCGAAATTATTGTGAACCATCTGAGCAGCGGCGCTTACTTTGGTGAAATTGGTCTGTTGCGCGAAGGGCGTCGCACTGCCAGCGTGCGCGCCAGCTTCGCCACTGGTTGCGAAGTTGCCGTGCTCGACCGGCAGGAGTTTCAGACGTTGCTGGCAGAGTCGGAAGCGACTCGCCAGGCCATTGATCGCGTCGCCAGCGAACGCGACGCACAAACCCGCGCGGCGGAAGCCAGCGCGGCACAGGTTTCTTCATATGCGTCTCAGAGAGAGTGAGGCAGGCGCATGGTCCGGTTTTCCATCAAACAGACGATCGTCGCAGCGGCAGCGCTGCTGGCGCTGACCGCCTGCGGCGGGCAGGCGACAACCACCCAACCCACCCCCATTCCGCCGGTGCGCGCCGATGAGCGGGTAGTCGCTGAGGGGCGCGTCGTACCGGTGCGCAGCGCCGCACTGGCGATGAACAGTAATGGCGTCGTGGCGGAAGTGCTTGTCGCAGAAGGTGATACGGTGCAGCCGCAACAGGCGCTGCTTCGGCTCGACACCCGACGGCAGGAGGCGCTGGTGGCGCAGGCGGAAGCCGACAAGGCGCGCGCTGAGGCAGCGCTGGCGCGCCTGAAGGCAGGACCGACGGAAGAGGAGATCATGGTCGCCGAGGCGCAGGTCCGGCGCGCCGAAGCGCAGTTGCAGCAGGTGCGCGGCAGCGTCACCGACCGCGACATCCTGGCAGCCGAAGCGCGGCTCGATCAGGCGCGCGCACGCCTGGCGGAACTCGAACGCGCCGAAAATCGTCCTGAAGTCGTTCAGGCGAAAGCGCGCCTCGACGAAGCGCGCGCTACGCTTGAGGCTGAAAAGGCGCGCCTCTCAGCCGCCAAGACCGATGCACGCCTGCGGATGGAACAGGCAGTCGAAGCGCTCACCCGCGCCCAGTCGGCGTGGGTAGTCGCCAAAAACGAGTGGGATGCCGTCCAGGCGGACGGCAAGCACCCGACGCTGGGGTACGGATTGAACGAAGCTGAGAAGCGCAAGTTCTACGATGCGTTCGTGCAGGCGGAAACGGCGCTGCGCAGCGCCGAGAGCAGCGTCGAGCAGGCGCGCGTGGCATACGACGCAGCCCGCCAGGCGGAGGCGGTCGGCGTGAGCGCCGCCGAGCAGCGTGTCATCGAAGCGCAGGCGGC
>JANWXL010000090.1 GCA_025055265.1 Roseiflexus sp. | reverse complement strand
CGCGAATCATGTTCAGCACCTGCTCCAGCAGCAGGCCATTCGTGCCAATCGCTTCTCCGGCGTGGATTGTCGGTGTGCCGTTCCAGTCGGTGAAGGTTCCGCCCGCCTCGGTCACGATCGGGAACAGCGCCGCACAGTCCCACACGCTCATCACCGGGTCGAGCATAATCTCAGCGCGACCGGTCGCCACCAGGCTGTAGCCATAGGCGTCGCCCCAGGTGCGCACCAGGCGCACGGATGCTGCCAGCCGCCGGTACGCCGCCTCGCGTCCGTGCGGCGCCATGCTCTCGGCGTCACTCGACAGGAGCGCCGCCTGACGCAACTCGCGCACCTGCGAGACGCGCGCCTGCCGTCCATTCCACTGGCATCCCTGCCCCTTCGCCGCCGTCAGGAAATCGCCGAGCGCCGGGAAAGAGACAGCGCCAACCACTGCTTCGCCGTCGCGCTCCAGACCAACGAGCACCCCGTAGAGCGGCACCCCCTGCACAAACGATTTCGTGCCGTCGATTGGGTCGAGGACCCAGCGGTGCGATGCGCCAGGGCGCGTTTCGCCCTCCTCCTCGCCGAGGATGCTGTGGTGCGGGTAGCGCGCCTCGATCATGCGGCGCATCAACTGCTCCGCTTCCCGATCCGCAATCGTCACCGGCGTCTGGTCTTCTTTGATGTCTGGCGTAATGCCGGTCTGAAAATAGCGCAGCGTCAGGCGCCCGGCGTGCCACGCCAGGTCGGCGGCGAACTCGCGCAGCGCCTCAAGCGTTTCGGATGCCATCGCGTCTCCTTGTGATCTGTAGTATCTTGATGATGAAGCACAACATCGCTCTTGAACGGCATCGAGTATACCAGAAGAAGACGCGAAAGCAGAGCGTAAGGGCGGGTCTCAGACCCGCCCTTGCGTTGTTTAGCGCCTGGATGATGGGTCGAGCGACAGTGAGTGCAGCGCTCGTTGAGTGACACAGATGCGCCCACAACGCCTGCAAGCCACGTAGCTGCAAAACTGGGTCTCGAGTGGTAGCGCTATGTCCCTGTCATGTCCCGAAAATCTATGGTACAATACACGGGCATTATAAGATTGAGCTGAGTGAACCGACTTGGCTCAAGCGTAGCCAGGGAGGACACTCAGTGTCGTTCGAGTCTTTTCGTTTTCATCCGCAAATCAACGCCGGTATCCGCGACCTCGGATACCACACTCCAACCCCGATTCAGGAACAGGTCATTCCCCACGCGCTCGCCGGGCGCGACGTGATCGGCATTGCGCAGACCGGCACCGGCAAAACGGCGGCGTTTGTGTTGCCGATCCTGCAACGCCTGATGCGCGGACCGCGCGGGCGTGTGCGCGCCATGATCGTCACGCCGACGCGCGAACTGGCAGAGCAGATTCAGGGGGTCATCGAGGCGCTTGGCAAGCATACCGGAATCCGCAGCGTCACACTCTACGGCGGCGTCGGATACCAGGGGCAGATCCAGCGCCTGCGGCGCGGCGTCGAGATCGCAGTCGTCTGTCCAGGGCGGTTGCTCGACCACCTGGAGCGCGGCACGCTGACGCTCGAACACCTTGAATCGCTGACGCTCGACGAAGCCGACCAGATGTTCGATATGGGCTTTCTGCCCGATGTCCGTCGGATTCTGCGTCTCGCGCCGGTGGACCGCCAGACGATGCTCTTTTCGGCGACAATGCCCGACGCGGTACGCTCGCTGGCGCGCGAGGCGCTGCGCGATCCGCTGATCGTGCAGATCGGGCGCAGTGCGCCGGTTGCGACCGTGACCCATGCGATCTATCCGGTTCCCGAGCATCTGAAGACTTCGCTGCTGATCGAACTGCTGGAGCGCACTGATGCCAGATCGGTGCTGATCTTCACCCGCACGAAGCATCGCGCGCAGCGCCTCGGCGAAACCCTGGCGCGGCTGGGATACCGCGCCACAGCGTTGCATGGCAATCTGTCGCAGAACCGCCGCCAGGCGGCGCTCGACGGCTTCCGCAACGGCAGGTATCAGATCCTGACGGCGACTGATCTTGCGGCGCGCGGGATCGATGTGGCGCATATCACGCACGTGATCAACTACGATATGCCGCCAACCGCCGAGGCTTACACCCATCGCATCGGGCGCACCGGGCGCGCGGCGCGCAGCGGCGACGCCCTTACTCTCGTGACGCGTAGCGACGCTGCGATGGTGCGTGCAATTGAGCGCTTGATCGGCGAGCCGCTGAAGCGCGAAACCGTTCCAGGGTTCGACTATAACGCGGCGACGTCAGCGCACGAGACTCGTTTTGACGACACGCCATCCCGCCACGCCGCAGCGCCGCGCCGTTCCGAGCCGCCTACTCACGCCACGCCGCGCCATCGCTCCACGCCACGCGACCAGGAGACAGGCGCGCGACCGGTGCACGCGCCACGCATGACAGGCATGATGCGCGCTGAACGACCAGACCGCAGAGAGGCGCGGCGAAGGAGAGGTTATGCGCGTGGGGAATAGGGGGTAGGGAATGGGAAGTTTCGCTAGATCCGCCTGCCCCGACGATGACTGTCACCCGCACCAGCGGGTACGCTTATGATTATGCAACTGTGGCGCTGGTCATTGCCGCTAGTGATGCCAACTGCCCTGGCGGTGACAGTCATCTATGCCACAGCCGCAGCGAGAGCGGAACACCCCCGCGCGCTGGCGCATTCCCATCCGTGCGCCACCCGATTCGGCAGTGACGGTCATCTATGACAATCCTCTCACCCCCCATGTCATTGACGCTACTCTGTGCGTAGGGTATACTCGCCACAGCGTCCCGTTCCGGGAGTGCGCGTTTTGTATGCCTGTACACGGAGCCTGGATCATGCACATACCAGATACCGCAGCCCGTTCGTTTTCGGCGCTTCGTCTCTTTTTCACCGGCATCGCAATGGGGATCGCCGACCTGATACCCGGCGTGTCGGGTGGGACGATGGCATTCATCCTGGGAATCTACGAGCATCTGCTGGCCGCCATCAAGTCATTCAATCTGCAGGTACTCCGTCTGCTCGGTCAGGGGCGCTGGCGTGCGGCGCTGACCAGCATTCCCTGGGGATTTCTCATTCCGCTGGGGTTAGGTATCGGCGCAGCAGTGCTGGGAATGGCAAGGGTGATGCGCTATCTGCTGGAAAACCACCCGGTGTACCTCTTTGCCTTCTTTTTCGGTCTCATCGTCGCTTCCATCATTGCTGTCGGCGCGACAGTCCGCTGGAATCCTGGCGCTGCGGCAGCTCTGGCGGGGGGCACGGCGGCTGGCTACCTCATCGTGGGGTTGGTGCCCCTGACGATGCCGCACGACCCAATCACGCTCTTCTTCAGCGGCGCTCTGGCAATCATGGCGATGATCCTGCCTGGCATCTCTGGGTCGTTCATTCTGCTCATCCTGGGGCAGTACGCCTATGTGCTCGATGCTGTGGCGGATCTGAACCTGCTGGCAGTCGTCCCGGTCGCGCTGGGAGCAGTGGCGGGGCTTCTGGGTTTCGTGCGCCTGTTGAGCTGGCTGCTCCGCCATTACCATAATGTCACGGTAGCGGTGCTGATGGGCTTTATGGCTGGCTCGCTGCGCAAGATCTGGCCCTGGAAGGAAGTGGTCGAGACCATGCTGGATCGCCACGGGAAACCAGTGCCCATCCGCGAGCGTAACATTCTGCCTGAGTTCACAGCGTCGGAGTTCTGGGTGGCGCTGGCGATCGCCGTGATCGGGTTTGTCCTGTTGAATGTCATCGACCATGCGCAGACCGGCGCGAACCCGATGCTGCGCCGCCTCGGATGGAACCGGCAGGTGCGTCAGGAGCAGGACTCGCGGGTGCCGGGGTAGGGTCGTATACCGCAATATGTGTCCACATAGTGTAAAATGTGGTTACGACTCCGCTCAATGGGAAAGGGGCACGTACGTCTGGAATGAAAGTGGGAGTTCGCAAACTCAAGAGTCGTCTCAGCGCCTACCTGAGCCTGGTAAAAGCGGGGCAGACCGTAGTGATTACCGAGCGTGGCAAGGAGGTCGGTTACCTGTCGCCTGTGGCGCCGTCTCTCGAAGCACGGATGCATGCACTGGAAGCGGCAGGTTTCCTGCGCTGCGGCAAGGGGAAACTTCAACCCCATGAGCCGATCATTGTCAATCTAGGTCCCGAACAGGTTTCTGATCTGATCGTTCAGGACCGGCGATGATCGTGTACTTCGATACCAGTGCGCTGGTAAAGATTTATATTATATGAAGATTAAGAAAACAGTCCGGTATTCCTGGGCGCTGCGGGCTGAAGCTCTGGCTGAGATTGTGAAAGCCCCTTCGGGGCTTCTACGTCCTGAGCAAGGGCTTTAGCCCGCAGCTCAAAGGACGCGCAGCTCGGCAGCACGGGTTGACCGGATTCATTTCCATATGTTGCAGAAAGCGGATCAGCGCTCTGCAGACGCTCATGTCTGCTCCCGACATTCAGCCCGGCAGTTTGCTCATCCTTGAAGTGGAAATGGCCGCTGCTCTGCACAAAGCCGCCCGTTTATTTCGCCTGGATGAAGCGGCATTGAATGAAGCATGGCGAGTCTTCCTGGGAGATTGGTCGGCGTTTGCCCGCGTTGAAGTCGCAGAGGCGCTTGTGAAGCGGGCGTCCCAATTGGTGCTGAAGTATTCTCTGCGCGGCTATGATGCGCTGCATCTCGCAGCCGCTCTTGCCTGGCAGGATCACATTGGTGAGCCAGTCACACTCGCTACGTTCGACCGCGAACTCTGGCAGGCGGCGCTTCAGGCAGGTCTGGCAGCCTGGCCCGAGCAACTGGCGGAATAAGTGTCCACTGAACCATCTCTCATATGCACACCTGCATTGTCTGGTTTCGCCGCGATCTGCGGGTGCACGACCACGCGGCGCTCTGGAACGCCTGTTGCGATGCCGAAAGGGTCATTCCGCTCTTCATTCTCGACCCGACCTATCTGGCGCACCGTGAGACTGGCGGCATGCGCGTTCAGTTCCTGCTCGAATGCCTGGCTGATCTCGATGCCAGCCTGCGTGGCCGCGGCTCCCGGCTGACGTTGTTGTTGGGGCGCGCCGAAGAGGTGTTGCCGCGTTTCGTTCGCGCCGTTGCCGCCAATGCAGTCTATGCGTCGACCGACATTGAACGCTGGAGCGGGCAGGTGCGCGACCGCACACTGACGCGGGTCGCCGCTGCTGAAGGCTGGCAGTTGCGCTGGTTCCTCAACTACTACGTGCAGACCGAGGGCGACTATGATCGGGAGACGTGGCATGAGGCATGGACAGCGCATAGCAAGGAGGCGCTCCTCCCTGCGCCCGATCACATTCCCACGCCGCCTGTGAGCCTCCCCGCCGACATTCCTCACATCGACCACATCCCCACGCTGGCGGATTTTGGGCTGCCCCCGGCGCAGGCGACTCTGCCCGGCGGCGAGATGGCAGCGCGTCGCCGACTGGAGGATTTCCTGAGCCGCCGCTTCGAGTCCTATCGGCGCTGCCTCTCCAGCCCGGCGCTGGCAGAGGACGACGGTACCAGTCGTCTGTCGCCCTATCTCAAGTTCGGCTGCCTCAGCCAGCGCGAGGCGATCCAGGCGGCGCGTCGGCGGTGGTTCACAGCCAGCCAGGCGGGCCGCAAGAGCCTGGAGGCGTGGGCAAGCCGGTTGCGCTGGCGCGATCATTTCATTCAGAAGTTCGCCCTCTACCCGCAGGCGGAGTTCGTCAATCTCTACGCGCCTTTCGATGAGGTGCGCCGACCGGAAGATGCTGACATGACGCTGCTCGACGCATGGCGGCGCGGCGAAACTGGTTATCCGTTGATCGATGCCTCGATGCGCGCCCTGCGGCAGACAGGGCTGCTCAACTTCCGCATGCGCGCCATGCTCGCCACCTTCCTGACCATCAATCTCTTTCAGGCGTGGCAGCACGGCGCGGAGTGGTTCATGCAGCACCTGCTGGACGGCGACGTCTGCATCGACCACTGGCAATGGCAGATGCAGGCGGCCATCACCCAGCCGAAGAGCGGCTTCATCCGCTGCTACAACCCGACGAAACAGTGCTTCGACAACGACCCCGATGCCGTGTTCATTCATCGCTACGTCCCGGAGCTGCGTCCCCTGCCGGCGCCGCTCGTCTTTCAGCCGTGGACGCTGACTGAGATGGAGCAGCAGATGTATGGCGTGCGCATCGGCGTTGATTACCCGGCGCCGATTGTGGATGCCGAAGCGACACGTCGGCAGGGCATCGCCAGGTT
>JANWXL010000038.1 GCA_025055265.1 Roseiflexus sp. | reverse complement strand
GACCTGGCGCGGCAGCAGTTTGAACGCGCCCAGGAGATCGATCCGTCATACGGGCACGCGCACGCCGGGTTGGGATGGAACCTCTACTATCTGGAAGACTACGCGGGCGCCGTGGCGGAGTTCGATAAAGCGCTCGATCTCAATCCGCAGGACGCCGACGCGCATCTGGGCAAGAGTTATGCGCTGCTGGCGTTCTCGCCGCCTGACTATGATGGTGCAATCGCAACCCTCGAGCAGGCGATCACCATCACGCCCTACCGTCCCGACCTGTTCGCGCGCCTTGGATGGACCCATATGAGCAAGGGGTTCAGCATGGAGTTCGGCAGCGACGAACAGAAGCGGACCTATCAACGGGCGGAGGATCGGTTCCGTGAGGCGCTTGACCGCAACGACCGCTTTGTTGATGCCATCACCGGTCTGGGCTGGGCGCAGTCTGCGCTGGGGCTGTACGATGAGGCGCTCGACACCCTGCAGCGATCGCTGGCGATTAAGGAGGATCAGGCGAACGCGCATTTCGGCATCGGCTGGACGTACTACAACACCGGGCGTTTCGCTGATGCCGAACGCAGTTTCCGCCGCGCGATCGAGATTGCGCCGAACGATGGCGGAAATTACTACTGGCTCGGATTGACGCTCGAACAACTCGGGCGCATTGAAGAAGCCAAACAGGCGTATCGCACCGCTGTCGAGAAAGGGAGCCAATTCGCACAGCAGGAACTTGACCGACTGGGAAAGTAAGCTGCGTCGGGGTTATCTGGACATTGCCGTGCCACTCGTTGAACCTCCAGCCCTGCCGGTCGTCTACGATAAGCGTGTGCGCCATGTGACGTTTTTCAGCCCGGCGCTCGGTCTGTCGCGGAGTTTCTACGTCTACATTCCGCCTGATGTTGATGACGATCATCGGGCGCCGACGCTCTATCTGCTGCGCGGGCACGAACGCGAATGGATCAATCCGTTCGAGGATCACTCGCGCAGTGGCAGGAATGTCATCGATGTCTACGAAGATCAGCGCGCCGCCGGGCGTGTCGGTCCGCTGGCGCTGGTCTTTCCGGGAACGTCGAGTGACGACAACCGCATCCCCGGAATGCTTGTCAATATGCGTGCGTCGCACCTGGCAAACGGCGCTTCTGGCATCGGCAGCGGGCGCTTCGCCGATTACTTTTTCCACGACCTGATTCCCTATGTTGACAGCCATTTCCCGGTTATTGCCAGCGGTCGGGCGCGCGGCGTCGTCGGTTTTTCGCTCGGAGGAGCGATGGCGTTGTCGGCTGCGGCGCGTCGTCCTGACCTGTTTGCCTGCGCTGGCGCATACGACGGCACGTTTCTGTACGCCTGCGACCAGGGACGACGCGTTCGCAAGCGCGATCGGGTTATTGCCAACCCCATATTCGACGCCGCGTATGGCGTACCGCGCGATCTGGCATTCATCGCCCGGCACAATGCGCCGAATTTGATACTGCGCGGCAGGCGCGAGGAACTTGCGCGCATCGCCTGGGTCGTGGCGTATGGTCCTGAGTCGCAGGAACCCTGGCAGTCGAACTACTACCGCGGCGAACATCTACTGGCGTGCCTGCGAGCGCGCGGTCTCGCCAACACGCTGGAAGACCCGGTGCTGCCCGATGGCGATCATAGCTGGCGCACCGCGGATCGTTTCATCGCCCTGACGCTGCCGCTGTACGATCGCGCACTGCGGCATGAATCACTGAGGGCGCCTGACTCCCGGTCAGACACCCTCAGTGAGAGAAGAGAGGAGAAGGAGATAACGTAATCTTAGCACAAACTTAACATTC
>JANWXL010000021.1 GCA_025055265.1 Roseiflexus sp. | reverse complement strand
CGAAACGGCGCGCACCCACGCCGCCTGGTCGGGGCGCACGCGCCTGACGGTGGAAGATATTCGCCTGGCGGCGGAACTGGCGCTGCCCCATCGGATGCGTCGCCAACCGTTTACTGAGGTCAGACTCGACGAAGCGCGCGTCGGGCAGATTCTGGAGCGCGTAAAGGGCGAGATCGGCGAGGACGCGCCGTCGTCTGCCGAGCATGTAAAAAAAAAGTTAACGGCGTGACTGCCGGGCAACCGGATGGCGAACGGCGCAACAGCAACGAAGGTGACGCGCCGCCGCCATCGACGCATGCGGCGACCGAGACGGACGCGGCATCCGGCGGCGGAGACAAGACGCAGGGCGGCAAAACATTCACGAGCGACCCGACCTTCCGTCCACAGAAGATCGAAGGTGCGCGCGATCGGCTGCAGCGCCGCGCGCCAGGCAGGCGCAGTCGCACCCGCACCACCCGCAAACAGGGGCGTTACATCACCAGTCGTCCGGCGGAGCGGATCACTGACCTGGCGCTGGATGCGACCCTGCGCCAGGCGGCGCCCCACCAGCGCCGTCGTCGTGCGGAGGGCGGCGAGGGCGACACAAAGCGGCGGATCATTGTGCGCCGGAGTGATCTGCGTCAGAAGGTGCGGGTGCGCAAGACGCGCAACGCGGTCTGCTTCGTGGTTGATGCGAGCTGGAGCATGGCAGCGGAAGAGCGAATGCGCGCCACCAAAGCGGCGGTGCTGTCGCTCCTGCGCGATGCGTATCAGCGGCGCGACCGGGTTGGGCTGGTGTCGTTCCAGCGCGATTATGCGACCCTGCTGCTGCCGTTGACGAACAGCGTCGAACTGGCGCAGCGTCAGTTGCAACAGATGCCGACCGGCGGCAAAACGCCGCTCTCGCGCGGCCTGTTGCTGGGGTATGAAGTGCTGGAACGCGCGCGCCGCCAGGACCCGGAGGTGGTGCCGCTGCTGGTGCTGCTCACCGATGGGCAGGCGAATGTGTCGATGAGCGATCTGCCGCCGCAAGCCGAAAGTTATGCGCTGGCTGATTTTATTGCGTCGCAAGCGATACCGGCAGTGGTGATCGATACCGAACATCCCATCTTTGAGCGCGGGCTGGCGCGGCGACTGGCGCATCACTTGAAGGGCAGCTACTACCGGCTCGAAGATGTTCAGGAGCGCGGACTCGCCGATCTGGTGCGCGCAGAGTTACGTGACCGCACACGCTAGTGTGTAGTTGTGATAGACAGGGTACAGGCAACTAAACCAGGAGGACGGTTGGTCATGACCGATCAGGAGCGTCCCGTCGAAGAACGGAATGAACTGCTGGGCAATCTGGCGCCGACGGCGGAAGGCGTGGCGGTGGCGGATGCAGAAATCCAGCAGCAATCGATAGAATCTCCCCCAGCGGCGGAAGCGCCGTCCGGCGCCGGGGTGGACGTGGCAGCAGAAGCAGGCAGCGCAGCCGCGTCGCCCGATGGCGACGATAAGGTTGAACCCGTCCGCGCCGCTGGTGAAGCGACGGTCGCAGCAGTTGCCGGTGCGGCAGACAACCTTGCGCAGGCGTCGCCGACAGAGGGCGCCGGAAGCGCGCCGGAAACGCAGGCGCCCGCTGCCGCAACGCCGCCCGCCAGCGCTACCGAGGGGGCAAGTTACCAGGCGCCTGCCGGGGAGCCAACTGGCCGTCCGCGGCGGGTGAAGGACCTCGCGCCCGGCATGGAACTGGAAGGGCGAGTCACCTCGATTGCGCTTTATGGCATCTTTGTTGATATTGGGGTTGGGCGCGACGGTCTGGTGCACATTTCGGAGATGAGCGACACCCGAATCGAATCGCCGAGCGACCTGGTCAAGATTGGCGATACGGTGAAGGTGCGAGTAAAAAGCGTTGAACCCGACGGCCGCCGGATCAGCCTGACAATGCGCACGAAAGAGCGCAGTTCCGAACCGCGCGGCGGTCGCGGCAAGAAGAAGCCCGAAGTGGATTACGAAAAACTTGCTGCGCTGCGCGTCGGCGACAATGTCGAGGGTACAGTGACCGGCGTGGCGCCCTTTGGCGTGTTCGTCGATATTGGCGTCGGCAAGGATGGCCTGGTGCACGTATCGGAACTGGCGGAAGGACGCGTCGAGAAGGCTGAGGATGTTGTCCAGATCGGTCAGACCTACACCTTCAAAGTGCTGGAAGTCGATGCAGAAGGGGCGCGCATCAGTTTGAGCCTGCGCCGGGCGCAGCGCGGGCAGAAGCTTCAGCAACTGGAGAAGGGGCAGATCCTCGAAGGCACGATCAGCGGTCTGGCGCCCTTTGGCGCGTTCGTCGATATTGGCGTCGGGCGCGACGGTCTGGTACATATTTCTGAATTGTCGAATACGCGGGTGGCGCGGGTGGAAGACGCGGTCAAGGTCGGTGATAAGGTGAAGGTGCGGGTGCTCGATGTCGATCCGCAGAGCAAACGGATCAGCCTGAGCCTGCGGCTGGAAGATACGCCGCGTGAGCCGCCGCGCGAGGAGCGGCCGCGCGAAGAGCGCATGCGTGAAGAGCGCACGCGCGGAGAACGCGGACGCAGCGAGGGGCGTCAGTCGCGCGAAGAACGTTCGCCGCGGAGGGAGCGTGTCAGCGATGCCTACATCCCGGCGGACGATGACGATTTCAGCGGGAACGCCACGCTCGAAGATCTGATGTCGAAGTTCGGCGGACCGCGCCGCAGCGAGCGCCGCCGTCGGCAGGACGATGACGACGAGATGGAAGACCGCAACATGCGTCGTCAGCGCGACGCCATCCGCCGCACGCTCCAGCAACTGGACGACGACTAAGATTCTTGACACATCGTTTTCGGAACGGGTATAATGCTCGGGACCGGCGCGGCAATGCCGCGCCGGTCAAGTGTTGCGCCGCATTCGGTCTGCGGTGATAGCGTTCATCGAAAGAAATTGAAACGCTGGACGATCCCGTGGCGGTTGAACGATAGGACCTGCTGCTTTAGCCCGCGCAGGCGGCTTCGCCGTCAGGCGGAGGTGGATAGCGAGATACATATTCAACGCCCGCGAAAGTTCAGCACGTGTCTATTGCGAGGTTTGACCAATGCCCAAACGAACATGGCAACCTAAACGCATTCCGCGCCGCCGCAAACACGGGTTTATGGCGCGCATGGCAACCAAGGACGGGCGCGCGGTGTTGCGCCGTCGGCGGTTGCAGGGTCGCTACCGCCTGACCGTTAGTGACGAGCGTCGTCAGATCCGTCGCGGGCATCGGTAGTCTGCCGATCTGTGGGCGCCGGGCATGAACCCGACTCTCCGAACTACTCGCCCACAGCCTGTGATGAAACGCGCTTACCGCCTTCGCACGCCTGAGCAGTATCAGCGGGTGCGCCGCGATGGTCGAACCTGGGACGCGGGAATGCTGATGCTCAACGCCGCACCCAATCGACGCCGGATGTCGCGCTGCGGTTTTGTCGTCGCCAAACGATTGGGCGGCGCCGTGGTGCGCAACCGTATCCGTCGCAGGGTGCGCGAGGCGGTGCGCCTGCTGTACCCGCAGATCGCTCCAGGCTGGGACATGGTTTTCATCGCACGCTCACCGGCGCTGGCAGAGATTGCGTTCCCGCAACTCCAGGCGCTGGTACAGCAATTGCTTCAGCGCGCAGGTCTGGTGCAGGCGTCGGCAGGCGAGCCGTCCGACAGTGGCTAGCAGGCGTCATTACACCTGACAGACGACCGAAAATGCGCTAGAATACACACGTCATAGATCGTGTGCGGTAAGGACGTATCATTATGCCCATCTGGCTTGCGTTCGTAGAGTTCCTCGAGCGGGTGCTGCTGACATTCTACACGTGGACGGGCAGCGCCGGTCTTGCGATCATCCTGTTCACGATTGTTGCGCGCGTGTTCATTCTGCCGCTGACAATCAAATCCATCCAGTCGTCGCGCAAGATGCAGGAACTTCAGCCCCATATGAAGGAACTGCAGCGCAAATACGGAAAGGACCCGCAAAAACTCCAGGAAGAGACGATGCGTCTCTACCGCGAGTATAAGGTCAATCCGGTCGGCGGATGTCTGCCGATGCTTCTGCAACTCCCAATCTTCCTTGGCGTCTATCAGGCGGTGATCAATCTGACGCGCGTGTCGCCCGCCGAGCACGCGGGCAGCGCCATGCTGCGCGTGCTCAATGAGCAGGGCATTCCGTTCAGCGCCGCGACGGCGACGCTGGGCCAACCGCAACTGGCGGGCAGTTTCCTCTGGTTGCCGGACCTGGGGAAGACCGATCCGTACTACATCCTGCCCATCCTCTCGGTCATCTTTCAGTTAGTTGTGCAACTGATGGCGACGCCGCGCGTGCAGGATCCACAGCAGAAGGCGATGATGCAGTCGATGCTGATCCTGCCGATTGTGTTCGGATATATCGGTTTCATTTTCCCAAGCGGCGCTGTGCTCTACTGGGTGGTCGGCAGCATTCTGTCGATCATTCAGCAGTACATCATTTCTGGTTGGGGATCGCTGGCGAATTATCTCACGTTCCTGCCGACCGACGGCGGGCTGTTTCCGCCGGTCCCGCCGCCTGCACAGTCGGCGTCGGCTGTCAGCAGCGGAAGCGCCACATCTTCTGAGGAACCGTCACGCAAGGTTGATTTCTGGGATGTACTTCGGCCGCTGACTGAGTCGCGCAGCGAGCCAGGTGAGTCGCAATCGCAACCAGCGGAAAGCGCCGCGCCAGTTGAAACCGTCACGCCAGCCGAAGCGCGGCGTGTGGCGTCACAGATGAATCCGCGACGCAGGAGGGCGCGCAAATAGAATATCGCATCCTTCGCTCAACTGTTGTCAGAGCGCATCGGCGCGCGGATCCCATACGAACCGAGGGCTCCATGAAAAGCATTGAAATCAGCGCACGCACAGTAGCGGAAGCAATTCGTCTCGCCCTTGCGCAACTTGGCAAAGATCGCGATGAAGTGGCTATTGAGGTGCTCGAACCAGGCGGCAACGGCGATGAAGCGCTCGTGCGCGTCACCGTCGTCGAAGATGAGACGGAGGAGACGCCTGCGCCATCACGCGCTGCGGCGACCGGTCCCGTTGAGCAGATTGCGCGCCAGATTCTGGAGGATATCCTCGAACGCATGGATATCCACGCCTATGTCACCGCGGTGGTCAGCTCCGTCCCCGATCAGCGCGGCGAACCTGAGGAAACCATCACTCTGCACATCGAAGGCGCCGATGAAGAGGCGATGAGCCTGCTCATTGGACGGCGCGGCGAAACGCTGCGCTCGCTCCAGTTCATGGTCAATCTGCTGGTCAGTCGCCGGGTGCAGAAATGGCCGCAGATTGTCGTCGATGTCGGGAATTATCGCCAGCGCCGCCAGGAATCACTCGAAGGGCTGGCGCGCCGCATGGCGGAACGGGTGCGCCAGAGCGGGCGTCCGCTGATGCTCGAGCCAATGGGCGCCTACGAACGCCGCATCGTGCATCTTGCGCTGCGCTCCGATCCGACAGTGTATACCGAGAGCAGCGGTGAGGGTGAGAACCGGAAAGTTGTGATCTATCCGGCAAAACGATCATGACGTCGGTACGACGGTAGCAGGCGGAGCGACAATCGGCAGTGCGCCGGTTGGATCGCTCCGTTTTTTAATGCTATGACGATCCCTGACTATCTCTTGATTGGTCATATGACCCGTGACCTGCTGCCTGATGGCTCGTATGCGCCAGGGGGGACGGCGCTCTACGCCGCGCTGACGGCTCACCGGCTGGGACGCCGTGTGGGGGTGGTGTCGGCGCATGCCGCCATTCCATTCGACTGGTCCACTGACATCGCTGTGGCATTTGCTCCAGGCATGGACGCGCCAATCTTCGAGAATCGCTACACGCCGCAGGGGCGGGTGCAGATCCTCCACGCCAACTCCGGGGGGCTGACGCTCGATGATGTCCCGCCGGCCTGGCGCGCAGCGCGCATTGTGCACCTTGCGCCTATCCTGGCGGAAACGCCCGAATATCTGGTGGATGCCTTCCCCGACGCGCTCCTTGGTATGACGCCGCAGGGCATGATGCGCGCCTGGCATGCGCCGCTCCCCGCGCAGATCGCCTACCGTCCCTGGAACCCGCCGCCGCACGTGCTGGAGCGGATTGATGCGCTGGTCATGAGCATCGAGGATGTGCGCTTCGACGAAGAGCAGGCGCGCACCTATGCACGCCATTGCTCACTCGTCGCACTGACCCGCGGCGCTGCTGGGGCGACCCTCTTCATCAAAGGTCGTCCATCCCACATCGACGCCTGCCCGGCTATCGAACGCGACCCGACCGGCGCCGGCGACGTGTTTGCGGCAGCGCTCCTCGTGCGCCTGGACGAAACCGGCGATCCGCTTGAGGCGGCGCATTTCGCCGCCTGTATCGCCGCGCGCAGCGTTGAGGGCATCGGACCGGGGGCGATTCCGTATCGGGCGGACGTGGAACGCTGAAGGTTGCAGGTTGAAGGTTGCAGGTAAGCGTTGAACGTTGGAAGTTGAACGTTGAGCATCTTAACCCTTAACCCCTAACCCTTAACCCCTAATCCCAGTCAGCAGAGCGTACCCGGCCACAGCAACGCCATTATCAGCGGCATAGTCTCAAAACCCAAGAGAGTGATTGAACGCCAGTGCAGGAGAAGGCATTCCCGCGATGGATTGCGGCACAAACCAGATG
>JANWXL010000014.1 GCA_025055265.1 Roseiflexus sp. | reverse complement strand
CGGCTGAACTGCGCCGTCGCTACGGCGAAACGCAGGAACCGGAGCTGACCGTGCTCAAGGGGGTTGGCCCGTTCCCCATCGCGCTGTTCCGCGGCGTCACAGCCCCCGGCGCCTTCCCGACCGACCACGCGCCGCCGGAGGGGGTTGCGCTGCGCCAGGTGACTCCGGCGCGCAGCCAGTGGGCGCTGGAGCAGTCGGTCAGCGGCGCGCGAGCGGTCGGCATCGGCGGGTCGGTCAGCGAGAGCGTGATCATCACCGGCAACCGCAACACTGCGATCCAGTCCGGGCGCGACACTATTCAGGCGGGTGGTGACGTGATCCAGACCGGTGGTGATTACGTCGGCGGTGACAAGATCAGCGTCGGCGACGTCAGCGGCACAGGGATTGCGATTGGGCGCGGCGCGCAGGCTCACGTGCAGCAGAGCGGCGGCGATCATGACGCATTTGTCCGCGCGTTTGCGCAGATCTATGCCGCCATTACAGCCCGACCGGACGACCCGCACGTGGACAAAGAAGAGATCGTCGAGACAGTCAAGAAGATCGAGCAGGAGGCGGCGAAGGGCGAGCAGGCAAACGAGCACAAGCTGACCCGCTGGCTGCGCAATCTCGCCAGTATGGCTGAGGATATCTTCGAGGTCACCGTGGCTGCGCTGACGGGACCACAGGCCGCCTTCGCAACTGTTGCGCGCAAGGTGGCGGAGAAGGCGAAGGGGAAAGGTTGACGCAAAGACGCCAGGCGTAGTATGAGCAACGAACCAGGCATCCAATCCGGTCGCGATACTCTTCAGGCTGGCGGCGACATCATCCAGCCCGGCGGCGATTACGTCGCTCGCGACAAGATCATCAACAACTTCCAGCAGATCCTGCGCCCGCTGCCGGTCAGGCTCAGCGCGCTGGTGCGCCCGCTGATCGAGCACTACGCCGCCGATGTCTTCGGCGGGCGCGACGCCGAACTGGCCACGCTCGACGCCTTCCTGGCCGACCCGCGCTACCCGTTCGGTCTGCTCGTCGCGCCGACTGGCATCGGCAAAACCGCCCTGCTCGTCCGCTGGATCGCCCGCGTGCAGCAGCACCCGCAATGGCGCATCATCTTCGCGCCAATCAGCATTCGCTACCAGACTGCCAGCGAGCAGACGGCGTTGAGCCTGCTTGCGCAGAGCCTTGCCGACCTGCACGACGATCTGGAGCAGTTCCGCAATTACGACCAGTCACCCACCAGCCTGCGCGCCCTGATCGCCGACTACCTGCGCCGCCCGCTGCCGTCCGGCGCGCAGGCGCTGGTCGTCCTCGACGGCATTGACGAAGCGGTTGGCTGGACGGTGGGACCGCTCTGCGTCGCGCCGCCACAGACCGGGCTCAAGATCGTCGTCTCGGCGCGGCAGCGTGCCAATGCCACCCGCGCCGACTGGCTGCACCATCTGGGCTGGAACGCCGCAGCGGTGCAGCACCTCGACCTGCATGCGCTTGCAAAGCCCGCGATCGCCGATCTGCTCCGCCAGAGCGGCCCGGCGCTGGCGCCATTTGCCGATGACCCGGCGTTTGTCGAACAATTCTATCGCGTCAGCGAAGGCGACCCGCTGACCGCCAACCTGCTGATCAAGGCGCTCATCAGCGGCCAGATCACGCCGGAGTCAATGACCCGGCGGCCGCCCGGTCTCAAAGCCTTCCTCAAAGACTGGGTAGAGACGCTGCGGCAGCGTCGGCAGGCCAGCCGGACGATCCGCGAACTGCTGGCGCTGTGCGCGGCGGCTTACGGGCCGCTGACTGCCGACGATCTGCAGGCGCTGGCGCCGGAGGTCTTCGGCGAACAGAGCGACATCGTGGATGCGGTCAGCGACGACCAGGTGGCCCGCTTCATCATTACCGTCGGCGAGCACACCTACGTCTTCAGCCACCAGCGCCTGCGCGAAGTCTTCCTTGAACAGATCTACCCGCCAAAGGATCGCGAGCGGCTCCAGCAGCGACTGATCGCCTACGGCGAGGCGTGGTACGCCGACCGCCGCCAACCGCTGCCGGACTACCTGCGCCAGTTCTGGGTGGCGCACCTGGTCGCCGCCGGGCAATGGGAGCGGGTACGGCAGGTGGTCACCGAGATCGTACCGGACGCTGATGGACAGCACTTCATCCAGCCATGGCAGGCGGCGCGCCACGCCGCCGAGGGGAGCGACACCGGCTACCTGAGCGACCTCGACATCCTCTGGCGCCACGCCGAAGAGCAGGGTGATCTGGGGTTGATGCTGCGCTGCGCGCTGATCGCCGCCAGCCTGCGCAGCCGGGCTGGCAACCTGTTCCCGGAGTTGCTGGTGCAGTTGGTGACCACCGGCACGACGGCGGGCAAATG
>JANWXL010000001.1 GCA_025055265.1 Roseiflexus sp. | reverse complement strand
CTTCGCCATTGACCCGTTATCCGCCGTAGAGCCGTGCCAGCGGAACGGTCTTTCCTGCTGTTTGCGCCTCTCCCGACCTCAAGGATCTCAGGGGAGGGCGGTTCGATCTTCGGTGTCATTTCGTGCCCTTCGTGGATAGATGAAAGGAGGTTGACATGAACGCCAATGGACCTGTCAGCCAGTTTTTGCGACATCATTTCCGCCACTTCAACGCTGCGGCGCTCGTCGATGCCGCCGAGGCATACCGTGCGCATCTCGATAAAGGCGGCAAAATGATGATCACGCTTGCTGGCGCGATGAGCACGGCGGAACTTGGGCTTTCGCTGGCGGAGATGATCCGCCAGGATAAAGTGCATGCGATTTCGTGCACCGGCGCCAATCTGGAAGAAGACATCTTTAACCTGATCGCTCACAATTTCTACGAGCGTCTGCCCAACTACCGCGATCTCACGCCGCAGCAGGAGCAGGAGCTGCTGGAGCGGCACATGAACCGCGTGACCGACACCTGCATTCCTGAAGAGGAGGCCATCCGTCGGCTCGAGAACGCCCTGATCAACGAGTGGGTGCGGGCTGATCAGTCTGGGGAGGCGTGCTTTCCGCATCAGTTCCTCTACCGAATCCTGCGCTCCGGCGCCCTGGAGCAGTACTACCAGATCGACCCGCGCGACTCGTGGGTGTATGCCGCAATGGAGCGTAATCTGCCAATCTACGTGCCGGGTTGGGAGGATTCGACGACCGGTAACATTTATGCGGCGCACTGTATCGCTGGCGATATCAAAAACGTTCATACAGTGCGCAGCGGGATCGAATATATGATCGACCTGGCGGACTGGTACACCCGAACCTCCGCCAGGCACTCGATCGGGTTTTTCCAGATTGGCGGCGGGATCGCGGGCGATTTCCCGATCTGTGTCGTGCCGATGCTGCACCAGGATCTGCGCCGTACCGATGTGCCGGTATGGGGCTATTTCTGCCAGATCAGCGACTCGACGACCAGCTACGGCTCGTATTCGGGCGCTGTGCCGAACGAAAAGATCACCTGGGGCAAACTGGCGGTGGATACGCCGAAGTTTGTGATCGAGTCTGACGCAACCATTGTTGCGCCGTTGATCTTTGCACTGGTGCTTGGGTGGTGAAATCGCGCAGGGTTGCCGCGCGACGGACTGACCGATCATCTAGACGGGGCACTGGTGGCGCGCCACGGTCCAACGCTCATCGGGTGCGCCGCCGTTGAATGCTACGATGACGCCGGGTTGCTCCGTTCGGTGGCAGTGGATGCAGCGCATCGCGGGCGCGGCGTCGGCGCAGCGCTGGTGCGCGCAGCCGTTGAACTGACGCGGCGTCGAGGCGTGCGCACCCTCTACCTGCTGACGATGAGCGCGGCAGACTATTTTGCGCGTTTCGGCTTCCGTACTGTCTCGCGCGAGGAAGTTGCTCCAGCAGTGCAGCGATCGGCGGAGTTCAACGGCGTGTGTCCGGCAACTGCAATTGTGATGAAACTCGATCTACAGAAGGAGACCTCGATGACACAGCGCTCTTCATCGTCAGGAACGATCAAGGACCAGGTGCGCGATCATTATGCGCAGCGCATTCAATCCGGCTCGTGTTGCAGTTCTGTGTCTGGAAGCGGCGACGGTACGCCGACCGAGATCGTGCTCTATGGCGCTGAGACGATTGCGGCTTTGCCGACAGGAGTGGTCACAACCTCGTTCGGCTGCGGCAATCCGGTGGCGCTGGCGTCGCTGCGGGCAGGCGAAGTGGTGCTCGACCTGGGATCAGGCGGCGGGCTCGACGTGCTGCTGGCGGCGCAGCGCGTCGGCGCCACCGGGTACGTCTACGGTCTCGATATGACCGACGAGATGCTGGCAGTGGCGCGTCGCAATGCGGAAAGGGCAGGCGCAACCAATGTTGAGTTCCTCAAGGGCGACATCGAGAACATTCCGCTGCCCTCGAACACAGTTGATGTCATCATCTCCAACTGCGTGATCAATCTCACGCCGGACAAGGCGCTCGCCTTGAAGGAGGCGTTCCGGGTGCTCAAGCCGGGCGGACGGCTCGCAGTTTCCGACATCGTGATCGACGGCGATCTGAGTCGTTTCCCTGTCTCCGAGGATCAGATCCGCGCTGCGTTGAGCTGGGTGGGGTGCATCGCTGGCGCGTTGACGGTGGAAGAGTATCGTACACTGCTCAGCGATGCCGGATTTACCGATATTGCCGTGACCGTGCAACACCGCTACACGATCAACGATGTCCCTCTGGAAACCTCGGCGGATCTGACAGCGCTTCCGGCAGACGTGGTGCGGGATTTAGCGGGATGTTTTACGAGCAGCGCAATTACCGCGCGGAAGCCGCAGTAACGATGACTAGTCCCCGGCGTCGCCAAACGCCGCCACCACCGGCGCGCCCGCCTCACGGCGCGGCAGCGCAACCGAGATAATCCCGGCGGCAAGCACGAAGGTAACGGCGAACCAGAGACACCCGACCAACCCCCAGATCTGGTACACAGCGCCGGACAGCACAGTGCCTGCCAGGCGTCCCATGGCATTCGCCATGTAGTAGAACCCGACCCCCATCGCCGCTTTGTCGCTCTCGGTGTAGGCAAGAATGAGATACGAGTGCACCGACGAGTTCATAGCAAAGATGATGCCGAACGCGATCAGCCCGCCAACAACCACCAGCATTGGATCGACGCCGCTGGAGAGCGCCACCGCGATGCCAGCCGGGAACGCCGCCAGCACGAATGCCAGCCACATCGCCGTTCGTCCATCCGGCACGCTGCCGTGTGCGATGCCAGCTTCATCGACCTTCATCCGGCGCTTGATCACTTCTGGCGCCGAGGCCTGCACAAACCCGTAGCCAATGACCCAGATCGCCAGGAACCCGCCGACCTGCCAGAAGTTCCATCCCAGCACGGTATAGAGGAAGACCGGCAGACCGACCACGAACCAGACATCACGGGAAGCAAACAGGAAAATGCGTGCTGCCGCCAGCAAGTTCACGGCGCGGTTGTGCGAGAACATCTGGCGGAACTTCGCCTTCTTGTTCGCCTTGCCAAGGTCGCCGCGCATCAGGATCGCAGTGACGATCAGCGCCGTAATGACCAGTCCTGCCAGGATGAAGATCGCGGTGCGGAAGCCGACCAGGTAGAGCAGCAAGCCGCCGACGAAGAAGCCAACGCCCTTGAGCGCGTTCTTCGAGCCGGTCAGGATCGCCACCCATTTGAAGAGCGTGGACTGCGCATCCTCGGCGACGATCAGTTTGACCGCGCTCTTGCTGCTCATCTTCGTCAGGTCCTTGGCGATACCGGAGAGCGCCTGCGCCACCATGACGTAGGGCACGGTCAACCAGGCAGAGTCTGGCAGCGCCAGCATACTCAGCGCCACAAACTGAACGCCAAGCCCGGAGAAGAGGGTGCTCTTCAGCCCCATACGCGCCGCCAGGTAGCCGCCGAACAGGTTGGTGACAACGCCGAAGATTTCATAGAACAGGAACAGCATCGCCACCTGGAAAGGCGTGTAGCCGAGCTGGTAGAAATAGAACAGCACCAGCATGCGGATTGCGCCATCGGTGATCGTATCAGCCCAGTAGGCGCCGGTCACCAGAATATAGTTGCGCAAATCGTTCGATGCGGTTCGCGGCGCTGCAATATCTGCGGTTGCCACAGTTCCTCCCCTCCTAATCCAATGAAAGCGCCACTTTCCGCGCCAGTTCAACATAGCGGTTCGCGTAGCCCCACTCATTATCATACCAGGCGAAAATCTTCACCTGCGTGCCGTTGGTGACCATCGTCGAAGGTCCGTCGATAATCGCCGAGCGCGGGTCGTCTTTGAAATCGACCGAGACGAGCGGACGATGTTCAAACCCCAGGATGCCCGCCAGCGGACCCTCGGCAGCGGCGCGGAGCAGCGCGTTCACCTCGGCGACGGTTGTGGGCCGCTGCACCTCGAAGACGCAGTCGGTGAGCGACGCGTTGAGCAGCGGCACGCGCACGGCGATGCCATCGAGCTTCCCCAGCAACTCAGGGAAGATCAGCCCGATTGCGGTCGCCGAGCCAGTGGTTGTCGGAATGAGCGACAAACCGGACGCGCGCGCCCGGCGCAGATCCTTGTGCAGGGTGTCGAGAATGCTCTGGGTGTTGGTCACGTCGTGAATCGTCGTAATCATCCCGTGCACGATGCCAATCCCCTCATGGATGACCTTAACGACCGGCGCCAGACAGTTAGTTGTGCAGGACGCAGCAGTAAGGATATGGTGCTCGGCGGGATTATACCAGTGGTCATTCACGCCCATGACGATATTGAGCGCTCCCTCTTTGACAGGCGCCGCCACAATAACCTTGCGCACGCCCGCGTCGAAATATGCCTGCAACGCCTCGCGCGTGCGGAACTTACCGGTAGCTTCGAGCACAATATCGACGCCAGCGGCGCGCCAGGGAACCGCACCCGGATCTTTGATGCTGCTGTAGCCGATCGGTACGCCTTCGACGATCAACTGCCCATTTTCGGTCTGAATATCGCGCTGCCAGCGCCCGTGGATCGAGTCGAACTCCAGCAGGTGCGCAGCAGTTTCGACCGGACCGCCAATCTCGTTGATATGGGCGACGGTCATTTCGGGCCAGCCCCACATTGCGCGCAGCGCCAGGCGCCCAATCCGTCCAAACCCGTTAATGCCGATTCGCACGCTCATAACTGATCTCTCCTGTCTCCTCTCTGAGGATTACCTCGAAACCACTTGATTGCGCTGTTCCCGTTCAATCAGGATCTGCAGATATCGAATGCGGTTTGCCAGTTGCGTGGCTGCGTGGTGGAACGCACGCCGCCGTTCCGCTTCATTTTCGATGGCTGCCGGATCGGGAATGCTCCAGTGAATGGACTCCTTCAAGCCGGGAAAAACCGGGCATGCCTCGCGCGCGCGATCGCACACGGTGATGATATAGTCGAAGTGTTGACCGATGAACTCCTCGTAGTGCTTGGACCGCTGGCCGCGAATATCGATGCGCATTGAGTCCATAATCTCGATGGCCATGGGATGCACCTGACCGGGCTCGCTTCCGGCGCTGAACACTTCAATTGCACCGTGGCTGAAGGCGCGCATCAACCCTTCCGCCATCTGTGAGCGCGCGCTGTTGTGCGTGCAGAGGAACAGGACGCGCGGCTTGACGCGCGGTGCGGCTTCCTCTTCCGCTTCAGCAATCGTCTGGGCAAGCGCCGGATGGATCATCCCTCCCGCCCGGATATAGCGCTGCTGGAATCGCTCCAGATCGAGATGGTAGTAACGTTCCCCTCCAACATCGCTCATACGCGAGGTGATCAGCCCGGCGGACTCCAGATCGGCGAGCGCAGCAGCAACCGTCTCGAGAGGCTGTTTGATCGAGTTGCTCAGTTCGGTCGGGCGCTCATCGCTCCGCGCCAACCGCATCAGAATGGCGCAGCGCGTCGGGTCGGCGAGCAAACGGAAGAATTCGACCACATCGTGCAGGGTGGCGTCCATGATCCTCTCCTCACTTCCTATCAGTTCACATTGATAGAAACCATCGGCAGCAAGCCGAGCAAT
>JANWXL010000284.1 GCA_025055265.1 Roseiflexus sp. | reverse complement strand
GCGCGCAGTTGCACATTGACCGTCTGCAAGCACTGCTCAAGGTTGGTCATCGGCACATTATACGCGCCCGACCACACTGTCGCTGGCGCATTCGCGTCCTGCGCATTCAAGACCACGCGCTGCTCGGCAGGCGTACATCCTGCAGACGGCGCGATTGTCCCAACCACCGTCGGATCGCGCACGACTGGCAGGCTTATACCCGGCAGCGTATTTCCATTCCCGATCGTGATGGTCTGTGCGACGCAGTTATCACCAGGCGTGCGGAACAGGTAGTAGCGCATGACCTGACCGCCGGGCACGAACGCTTCCAGCGCGCCGTGGCCATAGGCCCAGTCGGAGACGGTGGCTGTCGCCATGCCGTTGGCAATGAACACCGGGCTGCTCCCGGTGTAGAGTCTGGTGAACGTGCCATCCGGCAGGCGCTTCACGTAAACATACTCATTAGCTCTATCCTTCGCGCTTACCCAAAAGAAATGGAGGCTTCCGGTCTGATCGGCGGCGATGGCCACGGTGCCGCGCGACTGAATATTGCTGATCCGCGAGCGGGGCCAGTTGTTGGGTCCTTTCCGCTCCGAGAAGAAGATATCGCCCTGGTCGGCGCCGCCAGTTTCTCCTTTGCGATCAAGGCGGCGATAGGCCACGAAGATGGCGCCGGATGGTGTGATCGCCATCGTCGTATCGAAGTAGCGATCCAGGCTGTTCTGCGCTGCAACCGTTTCGCGCGTTGCCAGCGCCGCTGCTCCCGACCTGGTTGAGTCCCAAATGCGGGCGTACACGGTTGCACTCGTGACATAGGCGATGCCCAGAGCGCCATTCGGACCGACGGCGATCGCTGCCTGACCATAGGCTTTCGCTCCGTCGCCGCCATCGAGGTACTGGCGCCCGATACACTCCGCACCCTGCGAATTGCAGATGGTGTAATAGAACGACTCGGGATCGCGCCAGGTGATGACGACCTCGCCGAGCGAGCCATCGGAGAACGACCGGATGCCAACCTTCGGCGTTACCGGGAATCCGCCGCCCTGATGCACAACCCGAGGGCTGCCCCACGTCTGACCGCCATCATCGCTCCGTCGGAAAAAGATTCGATCGGTATCCTGATCGAGCCAGACGGCGACGACCACATTCTGATTGTGCCACGCCGTCGCAACATCGGCGCCGGTGTAGTCGGTCTGTCCGCCGGCATCGCCAAGATCGACCGGTTCCGGGAAGTTGACCGACGAGTCCGGTTTCCGCCAGTAGAATGTATCGTTGCGCCGGTTATCGCCATTCACTGCAATGGCGTGGACGATATTCGTGTTCCACGATGCAGCCAGTTCGCCATATTTCGTATGGCGACTGCGCGGCAGATCAGACGTGCCGACGAGGACCGGATCAACCGACTGGATCACCGGTTGGGCGCGCACTGGACGTGAAGGAAGCGCGGCATTCGCCGACGCCAGCAACAGGCAGATCAGGAAGAAATTGGCAACTCGCAGCATTCTGAAACCTCCCTCAGGCGCTTACGGCGTGGTAATGCGCACATGATCAAAGAGCATGCCGCCGAGCGCATAGGTGAAGAGCCCTGCCTGACCGCTGGAGAGGGTCGAATCGCTGGCTTCAAGCACGGTTGCGCCATTGATCGCCGCGCTGATCCGGTTCCCGTCGACGGTCATACTGATGTGATACCAGCGCATCCGTTCATATCCGGGCATATCGCGCGACGCCAGCACGGTCGCTTCCCTGTCGACCACCCGTTCCAGGATGACCCTGGGAGCGACGGGATAATCGTTCGCAATAACCATAAACCGGTAGAAACTCGACCCTTGTCGCCGTGCAATCAGACCGGCTGCGGCGTTGAACTGATCGTAGAACCATGTACTGATGGTGTAATCGGTCCATTCGGCATCGCCGACGACGGCAAGCGTTTCATTGGGGCGCGGATCGCCGGTTGGACCGGCTGTGGCATTCTGCGTGAGCCGCCCGTCGCGCACGATCCAGGCGGCGCGGTCTTCAGGCAGGACAAAAGCGACGTCCACGATCTCCCATGGCAGGCTAACCTGACCTCCGGCGCCAGCGTCGAATGTGTCGGCAAAGAGGATGGTTCCGCTTTCCTGCGTTCCAGCCAGACCGGCGGGCAGTGATGGCAGGGGAGCAACGGTGGGCGTTGGCGGCGGCGGCGGCTCATAGAAGATAGGCGCCTGCCCTTCGGCGACGCTGCGCTGCTGTGGTGCGCTCAGGACCAGCAGGGCAACGAGTGTGGCGGACAGGATACCCGCCAGGATCAGCGATAGTCGTTGCGATTTCATACCATACGGCGAAGCGGCATCCACAGCAGAGCAAGCCCGGCACGCTTCGCACCCCTCCTTTCTTTTCCTTTCATATCGTGCTGGTTCATCGCTGAAGCCGGATGAAAGTAAGCCAGACGCTCGCCAGAAGAGCGCCTGGTGAGATCGTTTAGAGATATACCGATTGAGAGTGGGGAAAAGGTACGGACTGCCAATGACAAGTGGCATGAGGATGACATCTGTCGTGACCCGACAGACAGAACTTTGTCCGACAGCGCGGCGTTTCCATTGAGTCGGGTTCCACATGCAGGTGACGTTCCTTCTCCGCTTTTGCCTGTTTTATTCCGGCGGCTATTGTATCGTATTCCTCTCCCTCTGGCAAATCAGGAGCGACTTACAGAATGTTGACGAGATCATAGCGCTCGATACGACGCAGTTACTAACGCCATACTGTCTGAACCGACGTGAATAGACGCGCGTCGAAGACCGCAATGCTCACGTTGCGATCCGGGACGTTGGGATCACGATCAGCAGACGCCTGCAGTCTGAGGCGATGTTCGCCCGGCGGCGCCAGCAGACGTACCGCTATGCCTGACGCTTTCGGCTGAATGGTCAGGGTTTCCAGCGGTTGTTGATCAAAAGTTATGACTGCCTGGCGCTGCGTCTGATACGATTGAAGGTAAAGGAACAGATGAACCGGCATGTCGAACTGGCTGGTATTGACCAGAATGATCTCCCCTTCTTCACCCATCCAGCGCCAGCGTCGCTCGCCGTCGCGCTCCTCGGGATGCCAGCCGCTGCCAAAGGCGGCGTAGACGAACGGCGTGGCATCGATTGGCGGAACAATATATGCACTCAGGTCCTGATCAACATATACTGGCGGAAGATCTCCCAGCACCTGACGTAATGCTTCCCTCGCCTCAGAATGGCGCTCAACCGGAATTCGCTGCCAGTGAACGACAATGTGACGAATGCCATAGGCGTTCAGTTCCATCAAACGATTATCTGCGGGAACAACGAAGAGATGCGTCGTATCGGGGCGCATGCGCCAGAGCTGACGCACTCCGGGAGCGTACTCCGCGAACGGATACAGTGGAATGCGCGAGACAAATCCTCCAACCAGCGGTTGCCCGTGAACCATTTGCGCCTTGAGCGGCGCGCTCGACTCAAACGGCGGCGGCAGCTCCGCCACAGCGCCCGGTTCGGCGGCGATGCGCGCATAGTACGGATGCACGCTGAACGAATGGATCGTCCAGTATGGCGGGGCGAACTCTGAAGCAATCAGCACTGCCGCCACTCCCGTCAGTACATTGCCTGATCGTGGCGGAACACGAGTCGCCAGCGCGCGTAGTCCAAGCGCCACAAGCGGCGCCAGCGTCAGTGTTGCAATCACTACGAAGTGACTGGGACGACGCGCGAGCTCCATCCCCGGTATCGCCAGCAGAATCTGATACGGCAATGGAATGGTTGTGCGCGTGATGCCGATTTGAATCACTGGACCCAGCGACAGCACCATGGCTGCCAGTCCGATGACTGCCCAGCGCCATGCTCTGGTGCGCGCCAGCGCCAGCGCAACCGCCGCCAGCGCCAGCGCCGTATAGCCGAGAGCGACATTCCATGCGCCAATGTATGGATGCCACGTGCGCGCCAGCCCCTCGACTGCGCTTCCCCACAGTGGATGAAGACCGTTTGGAAGGAACAGATCGTACAGATTAGCGGAACGTATCAGAATCCGGTCGAGTGGATTGGTGGGATTAAACCAGGGGTCGCTGATCGCCAGCATTGCGCTTGCTGCCCGTGGTACGGCGATCAGCAACGGCATGAGCAGCGCCGCGCCGCTTCCGGCGACCGCTACAAGCTGGCGAAGCATTGGGACGCGCTGCTCACGCGCTGCGCCCGCCAGCCAGATGGCAGCGAAAAAGAGGCTATAGACCCCAAAAAAGAACAGATAATACCAGCTCGTGTACCCCGTCAGCGCCAGAAAAACACCGGCGATCAGCGCATCGCGCAGCCGCAGTTCTTCGACGGCGCGCAACAGGAAGAACGCATAGAATGCCGCCCATTGCAGCGTGATCATTTCCAGTTGACCGTCCCAGATTTTGGTCAGATGAAAGGGCGAAAAGGCGAAGACTGCG
>JANWXL010000208.1 GCA_025055265.1 Roseiflexus sp. | reverse complement strand
CGTGCTGCCCTCCGGCGGCCCGGCGGGCTGGGCTGCCGGCAGCACCACCTATGCCTACAATGCCGTTGGCCTGCCCATCACGATCACGCTGCCCAACGGCGTGACCACGCTCAACGGCTATGACGCCGCCCACCGGCTCATCTCCATCACGCACCGGACGGTGACCGGGACGCTGGCGGCCTACGTCTATACCCTGGACGCGGTGGGCAACCGCACCGCCATCACCGAGACCGTGCAGCAGCCGGGGAGCACGGCCACGGTCCTGGACAGCATCTTTGCAGACAGCTTCGAGAGCGGCAACTTCGGCGCCTGGACGAGCGTGGTGACCGACGCCGGCAGCCTGACGGTCAGCACCACCGCCGCCCTGTCCGGCACCTACGGTCTGCGCGCCGACGTCAACGACGCCAACGCTGCGTTTGGATCGCGGCGCAGCACCTACATCGGCGCGGTCGGGGGCGGCGCCACCACCACGACGGTCGTGTACACCTATGATGCGCTCTCGCGGCTAACGGACGCTGTCTACTCCACGGGCGACGAGTTCCACTACGGCTACGATGCGGTCGGCAATGTGCTCACCCGCACGCAGAAGATCAACGGCGTGACGACCACCACCATCTACACCTACAACGCCGGCAACCAGCTCGTCACCGCGCAAACCAGCGGCGACCCGACCGTGTGGCGCTACCGCTACGACGGCAACGGCAGCCTGGTCGAAGTTACCCCCAACGGCACAACCCCCGCCAACGGCGCGCGGCGCTACACCTACAACGCTGCCGGCCACCTGATCCGCGCCGAGCAGCATGACGGCTCTGCCTACCGGCTCCAGGCCGAGATGCACTACACCGGCCGGGGCGAGCGCGTCCGCCTGCTCGGCTGGACGGCGGGCCTGAGCGCCCCCACCACCAAACAGCACCACCACACCCGCCACCCCGTCCGGCTCGCCGCCGCCCCCCGCCCACCACCCCCCCCCACCCACACCCCCCCCCCCCCGCCCCCCCCCCACCCCGGCGCGAGCGGGGCCGGC
>JANWXL010000193.1 GCA_025055265.1 Roseiflexus sp. | reverse complement strand
CCCGCGAAGGCGGGCTTCGCAACCGTAGCCCGCGACTATAGGCGCCGGGCGAACGGGCGGATAGCGGAATAATTTTTCAAAAACCATATAAGCAAGAAGGAGACCTAACATGCTCGAAGGCTTCAGAAAGTTTATCACGCGTGGCAACGTGGTCGATCTGGCAGTCGGCGTAGTGGTTGGTACAGCATTTGGAGCGGTCGTTGACTCGCTGGTCAAAGACGTGTTAATGGCCATTATTGCCACACTGGTGGGAAAACCGGACTTTTCAGACGTTCTGGTGTTTGGAGCGGTGCGACTTGGCGCCTTTATTACTGCTATCATCAACTTTCTGCTGATCGCGGCTGCTGTTTACTTCTTTGTCGTTGTGCCGATCAACAGGATGAATGAAATGAGCAAGAAAACCGAACCTCCGCCTGCGCCGCCGGAACCATCAGCGGAAGAGAAGCTCCTGACCGAAATTCGCGACCTTCTGCAACAAAACATAACCCGGTCTTAACGAGCGCTTGATGAACCTCCTGTAAGGTTAAGAGCCAGACATCGCCAGTCGAGCGTTCAACGGCGAACGTTCGGCTTTAAAGACGCGAGGTATGCCGTGCTCGACGCCCTGAGTGTTGTGATTCCGACGCGAAATGAAGCAGCGTTGATCGGCGGATTTCTCGCCTCCCTTCCTGCGTCGGTGGAACTCGTTGTCGTCGATGCCAGCGATGACGAGACTCCTGCGATCATTGAGCGCACACGACCGCACAATACCAGAATTATTCGCTCACCCGCCGGTATCGCGGAAGCGCGTGAGATCGGCGCAACCGCTGCCCGCGGCGACTGGCTGATCTTCAGCGATGCCGATGTGCGTTTCGCGCCCGGCTACTTTGACCGCTTTGCGCGCTACGCTGGTGCCGACGCTGTCTATGGTCCCAAATACGCAACCACGGCGTACCGCTGGTACAGCACAGTCTTCACTGGCGGGCAGCGGATGGCGCATGCCCTCGGCTTTCCCGCGGCATCCGGCTCGAATATGGCGGTCAGGCATGAGGTGCTGACGGCGGTTGGCGGCTTTCGCTGCGATCTGCCAGTCAATGAAGACAGCGAACTTTTCCTGCGCCTCGCCCATCGCGGCTATCGCATCCGATTCGCCGCCGATCTTGCGGTCTACTCGCTCGACGACCGCAGGCTGCGGCGCGGTGCAGTGCGTAAACTGGCGCACAGCACTGCACGATGCGCACTGATTGCGCTGGGGATGCGCGTACCACTCCCGCAACGCCTCCTGCGGCACGACTGGGGGTACTGGAGCGCCACGCGCCGATGAATCCATTGCCTGTTTCGATCCGCTGGGCGCTGTTCCTCGCTGGCGCGCTTTTCCTTGCCCTTCTGATCATCTTTATCGGATGGAGCGGCGCCGCTCAACGGGTGTTCAGCGCCACATCACCCGATGAAGTTGCCGCCGTACTGCGCAGTTTCGGTCTATGGACGCCGCTGGTCAGCGTGGCGCTAATGGTCGTGCAATCGGTGCTGGCGCCGCTGCCCGGCTCGCTGGTTGCCGCCGCTAACGGCGCGATCTACGGCGTCTGGTGGGGAACACTGCTCTCCTGGGTCGGCGGCATGGCAGGCGGACTGGTGACCTATGCGCTTGGACGCTGGTCTGGCAGTGTGTTGACTCAGCACTGGAAAGATGCGTCCCTCTGGCAGCGGTTGACCGACGTTGGCGCTTCGCGCGGCTTCTGGATCGTCCTGATCGCCAGAATGACGCCGATCGTGTCGCTCGATTTCATCGGATATCTGGCGGGCATTGCGCGCATGCCGCTCGCATTGTATATGCTTGCCAACGCTATCGGCATCATCCCCGGCATGCTGGCATATACCCTGATCGGCAGCGAACTGATCCAGGGACGCGCCATATCCTGGCAGATCGCCCTGGCGCTGTTCCTGCTCGTCGTACTCTTCGTCGTCGGACGACGGTGGTTGCAGGCTGAGGCAAGAGGCAAGAGACGAGAGGCAAGAGGGGTGGAGGGTAAGCGTTGAACGTTACACGTTGCATGTGGGAAGGGTGCAGGTAGGGGCACGCCGGTGGCGTGCCCGCGCCGGTGGCGGCCCGCGCCGGTGGCGTGCCCGTGCGTCGGTGGCGGGCCCACGCGCCTGGCGCACGTTGCAGGCGATAAGGGTCATCGTAGGGGCACGCCGGTGGCGTGCCCGCGCCGGTGGCGGCCCGCGCCGGTGGCGTGCCCGTGCGT
>JANWXL010000040.1 GCA_025055265.1 Roseiflexus sp. | reverse complement strand
GAACTGGGACGCCCTGAAGATTTCGCCGGGCAAATGATCGTCGGTCCGTCGTTTGTGATCACGTCAGCGCCTGACACTATTCAGGCGATCTGCCAGCGATTGTGCGACCGTTTCGATGCAGATATTGGATTGCATTACGATTACAAGGATCGTCGCAACGGGTACATCACCGTCCAGGGAGAGGACGGCAGCGTGCGGCAGTTGCCGTTGATGTCGCTCTCGATTGGCATTCTGACCAGCGCCGACGGTCCGTTCTACGATATTCGCGAACTCAGCGAAAGCGTCGAGGAAGTTCGCCAGCGCGCCGTCGCTGAAGCGCGAGAACAGGGTCGTAAAAGCTACATGATTATCGGACGAGCATAAGAGACTCTGGCGGTCTGGCCGCGCGCTGCCGCTGGTGTTGCGATAGGTCCCCATCAATGGACGCCACAACTGTTACGTCACCGCACGTTCGCGCATGGGAGCTTCTAACAGGGCTGGCGGAATATGGCCGATCCGTCAGCGGCGATGCGCAGTCAATGGTGCAACGCATCGTCGATCTGGCGCAGGATCACTTGCCCTGTCCCTGGGGCGTGATCGTGGTGCAGATCGGAGGGTCGCCAATCAGCTCCGGTTGGGGCGTCAGTCCAGAGTGGCGTCAGCGCCTGATTGAGCGCACCATTCCCATTCCAGACCAGACGATCGAACTGCCGCTCTACTATCGTGATGAACCTGCAGGCATGTTATGGCTTGGCATGCCAGCCGCTCATCATGAACAACTTGCACCTGGCTTTCTGACAACTCTGCGTCATCAGATTGAACTGCTCGTTGCGTTGCTGCACCGTGAATCTGCACCGACCATCGAAACGACTGACGACGCACGCGAGCAACGGTACGCCAGCGAAATCGATACGCTGCGCGCGTTGAGCGCTCATCTCGGATCCGGTCTCGCGTTCGACGAACTTCCCTCCGCCATCGTCCGGTGGGCGCAGCAACTCACCCCTTGCACCGCAGTCTCACTCAGCCTGATTAACCCCGAAACGGGTCTGCTCGAACCGGCGGCGGCCATTGGCGCTCCGCTCGCGTCCCCGGCGCCTGTAGCAGAAGACAATTGCCAGACGTTGAATGAATGGGTCGCCCGTCACCGGCGCACCATTCGCCTTTCCGATATTCGCTATGCACCCATGCCTCCTGCGGTCGTCGCTTTTGCTGATGGGCATCCCATCGCCGCATATATGGCGATCCCCTTGCAGGTGGGGAATCAGGTGATTGGCGTGCTTGAGTTGATGGATGTCCAACCTGATCGATTCGGCGAACATCAAGAGCGCCTGACCGCCATCCTGGCCGCACAGGCGGCGCAAGCCGTCGCCAGCGCACAACGTTATGCCGAGGACGATGAACATCTCCAGAGTCGCCTGCTGCAACTGCGCTCGTTGCAACGGATCAGTCGCGAACTGACCTCCACGCTCTACCTCCATAATATTCTTGACTTTGCATTGAAAGAGGCGCTGCGGGCCACTCGCGCCACTCAGGG
>JANWXL010000039.1 GCA_025055265.1 Roseiflexus sp. | reverse complement strand
CTCTATCTCGTTGCACTCGACCGACTGCGGCGTGAAGGCGCATCGGGCGCCACGGCGCTGCGCGGCATCGCCGGGTTTGGCGCCGGGCATCGCCTGCGCACCGCTGGCATTGCCGACTTCAGTCAGCAAACGCCGATCATTATCGAATGGCTCGACCGTGCCGAGCGCGTGGCGCGCGTATTGCCCGCGCTCGATGAACTGCTTGGCGATGCACTGATTACGATTGAAGACATCAGGGCGTATCGCGCGGCATTGCGATCAAGCGGTCCGTTCGGCAGCCGCTCGATCGCCGATGTTGCACGTGGCGACATCACGATGGTTCCGCCGGAGATGCCGCTCGCAGCGGCCTTCGACCGGCTCGCCCGCTCGCGTCAACCGTTGCTGGCAGTTGTTGACGGTCAACGACTGGCTGGCGTCGTCATGCCAGAGGACGCGAGTCGCTTTGGCGCTATGCCGCTTGAGGCGCTGGCGGAACTCAATGATGTCGAGCGCGTTGCAGCGCTGGCGCGGGTGGCCGCGCGTTCCGTGCGCGATGCCATGCGTGAGCCGCGCACGATCTATATTGAGTCGCCGCTCGCTCACACCGTCAATCTTCTTGTGGAATGGGGGCTTGATGCGCTCCCGGTGACCGATAGCGAGGGACGCCTGGCAGGGGTCTTTGGCGTTGAACAGGCGCTGCGTGCTGCGCTGGACAGCGGCTCCTCCTCAGGCTATGTGCGGAATGCCGAGCCGCCTCCACCGGTCAGCCTGATCATGCAAATGCTGGTGCCGACGGCGTCGGCCAGCGCCGATGCCGCTGCCGTTCTGCTCCAGATGCTTCAGTCTGCCACGCAGACGGTCGTGCTGGTGAACGGCTTCTATCCGACCGGTGCGATCTCGATTCCTGAAGCCACGCAGCGGGTGCGCGAACCGCTGCGTTCCGCATGGATTGCGGCGCTCCTGGGCGATCGATCGCCGCTTGCCGCTCTGGCTGAGTCGTCAGCGAGCGGAATGACTGCTGAAGATCTGGCATCGGTGCCAGCCGTGATCTCGTCGCGCGCCAGTGAATACGACGCCATCCGCGCCCTGCTCGACGGGGGGAAGCAGCACCTGGTCGTGGTGGATAGCGAGGGACGTCTGGCGGGCATGGTGACCCGCCGCGGTCTCCTGCGCGCCCTGGCGCAGGAGGGATAACCGATCTGGAACCGGGCGCGGCGCAAGACCTGCCTCCGCGCTGCGCCTGGTTCTCAGTTCTTGGTTCTCTCACGCCCGTCGATTGAGCACAAACTCGCCAATCTCAATCAGGGCGCGGCGCGCTGGCGTCGCAGCGAATGATGTCAGTTGCTGATTGGCGCGTTCGATCAGTCGACGCGCCTCTTCCATCGCGCGGTCGGCGCCGCCGCTGGCGATGACGGCGGCCACAATCTGTGGCACGCGCGCCGGTTCCGGACGTTGACCGTTCGCAATCGCGCGCAGCAACGGGTTGCGACTCTCTGCCACGGCATACATGAGCGGCAGCGTCAGCGTTCCCTCGCGCAGGTCGTTGCCAGCTGGCTTGCCGAGCGCCGCCTCATCGCCGGTGTAGTCGAGCACGTCGTCCACGATCTGAAACGCCAGCCCCAGATCGTAGCCGAACCGTCCGAGCGCCTCGATCTGCGCTTCATCTCCGCCAGCGACGGCAATCCCCGCCTTGCATGCCGCCTCGAACAGCACCGCTGTCTTGCAGCCGATCTTGCGGTAATACTGTTCCACTGCGATTGCCAGCGGCTCGATCTGCGTCACCGGGTTCAGTTCTCCCTCGACCATGGTTTGCGCGGCTGACGTGTAGAATCCGATGATGCGCGGGTCGGGCTCCGCAGCCAGTTCGTTCGCCGCCAGAGCGAAGAGATAATCGCCCAGCAACAGTGCGACGTCGGCATCCCATCGGGTATGGACGGTCACGTGTCCACGCCGTTGCCCGGCGTGATCGACCAGGTCATCGTGGATCAATGAGGCGGCATGCAGCAGTTCGATAGCGATTGCCGGATGCAGCGCCCGGCCCGGATCGTACATCCCGAGCCGCGCGCAGAGCAGCACCAGCGCGGCGCGCAACCGCTTTCCACCTGCAGCGACGGTGTATGCGCCCGCAGCAGCCAGCAGCGGCGAGCGCGAAGCGGTGCGCGCCAGCATCTGACGCTCAACTTCCGCCATGTCGTTGAGCAGATCGGCGCGGCGAAGGATGTCTCCCAGTCCGGCTGGCATCGTGCGCGTCGTCGCAGCCGGCTCGTTCAACCGCTGCTCAGGCACGCCGAGGTGCAAAGGGGAATGTGCCATTACGCGCACCTTTCTATGCGGCGCTTACGATTGTGAAATACGGAACAATTATAGCGCCCGCTCACCATATATGTCAACTCTGAAGTTTGCACAGGTTTTGTCAGTTTTTGCACACCTTTTGCATTAAATTATACCATAGGAGTTAGGGGTTAGGACCGCGTTCTCACCTGCACCCTTTCACCTTCTCGCCTTCCTTTTCTTCCCTTTCGCCGCTCGCTCTTTGCCGCGCACCTCCCCTGTCGTCAGCGAATGGGGAAGCGAATAAGCGGTTGTCTGCTGCGCTGCGCACCTTTTGTCGCTCGCCTCTTACGTCTTGCCCCGCGCCTCTTGCCTCGGGCCCCTTGCCTCGTGCCCCTCGCCTCTTATGTCTTGCCCCTTGCCTCTGGTCTCGTGCCCCGCGCCTCTTGCCTCTTCTCTACAACGCCTTCTGGTTCTCACGCGCCACTTCGAGCCGGCCAAGATGACACGCCTCGCTGAGACTCACCAGGTAGGGCAGGTCGTCGCCGTATTCGATGACGCTGATGCTGGCATTCGTCACCCAGATGCGGTTGATCCGGTCCATGTTCATTCCAAGCGCATCAGCGACCAGAATCTTGACTACGACATCGTGAGTCGACACCAGCACGGTGCGCTCGTTGTATTCACGAAGCAGCCATTCCTTGAAGTCGAGCACGCGCTTCAGCACATTGCTGAAACTCTCTCCGCCCGGCATCTGCGCGCGCGTTGGATGCTGGCGCCATTCCCGCAGTCCGTCGCCGTAGCGCTCAATCACCTCCTCCACCAGCAGACCCTGCCACTCGCCGTGATGAATTTCGAGCAACGCTGATGAGGTCAGCAGCGGCACGTGGGGATGGTAGCGCGCGATAGCCTGTGCTGTGAGCGCCGCGCGTTGCAAAGGACTGGTGAAGATGGCGTCGAGCGGTTCGTTGCGCAGGCGTTCAGCCAGCGCGTCTGCCTGACGCAGGCCGAGTTCGGAGAGAGGTGCATCCATCTGTCCCTGGTAGCGTCCTTCGCGGTTCCACACGCTCTCGCCATGGCGGATGATGATCAGGCGCATGGGATCTCTCCTCTGAACCGATCCGGCAGAAGATTGCCGTTCAGCGTGATCTTGCGATATGATACAAACGTCAGGCATTATATCTGAAAGCGGCAGTGTTTGTGCGATGATCCGGCGCTTATGAAACTCGAACGTCGACCATCCATCGAAACAACAGCGCAGACGCCGCTGGGCCGTTTGCGCGCTGCGCTCGATGACGCCGAGCGTGTGGCGGTCAGCGCCGGTATGTCCGCCGACGATGCGGTGTCATTTTTGCGCGCCTGTGATGCCATCGAATGTCTTTTGAGCGAGATAGGCGCCGCTGCTGATATTCGCCCTGAAGTGAACCGCGCCAATTTTGTACGTGAGCGGCTGCGCGTCAACGCTGAGTCGATCGCCCGCGTGGTGCAGAGCGCAGGTCGCATGCACGATGTTGCAGGCATGCGCTCCTGGGAAGAGGTGCAGTCTCTGGTTGCAACGGTGCGCGCCCGTCGCCTTCGCCGACTGGCGATTGCCGGTCTCGGCGCAGTGGCGCTGATTGCGGCGTTGGCGTTGCTCCTGCTCATCTTTCCTGCGGAACCGGCGCCAGATATTGGGGCGATCAGTCGTCTGCTTGCAAATGAGGGCGCAGCAGCGGCGCTCGATCGGGCGCGCGCCGAATATGAGCGATTCCCCGACAATCCCGAGGCGGCGCTCTGGCGTGGAGTGCTTGAGTTGCGCGCAGGCGATCCGGCGGCGGCGGAGGAATTGTTTGCGCAGGCGCGGCAGTGGGCTGCCAGCGAGGTTGGTTTTCTCTTCGAGCGCGGTAACCTGCTGATCCAGGTTGGTCTGCTCGATGCTGCCGAGGCGGACGCCGCCGCGCTCATTGCGCACCCTGACGCGCAGGCGGAAGGACACCTGCTGCTCGGTAGCGTGCGCGAGGCGCGCGGCGATCGCGCCGGAGCGATTGAGGCTTTTCAGCAGGCGGCGGATCTCGCGGCTGCCGCCGATAAGCCGCACCTCGAAGTCATCGCCAAAACGCGCCTCGGCATGATCCTGCAATCATTACCCCTAACCCCTAACCCTTAACCCCTAACCCCTAACCCCTAACCCTTGCTCAGGGAAACAACTCATCCGCCTCGGCATACGCCCGATTGCGTCGCTCGGCGATGGATGTCTCAACCAGCCCCATCGCCTTGTAGAATGCCGCGTCGTAGGGGCGCGTCCGAATGACGGCGGGCATCGGCACGGCATGACCGATCACCATCGCCTGCTGGCGGGTATCAAGGCTGGCGAGCACGGTGCGCAAACCGGCGGCGCCGCTTACGCCGGTGAAGACGGCGTCGATGTCGCGGTCGTCGTTGAGCAACGCTGTGATCCGGCTGCCGATCTGACTCATCACCTCCGGGTCGATTGAAGACGGACGCTGATCGACGATGAGCAACGTCACGCTGTACTTGCGCAGTTCGCGCGCAATCGTGCCAAAAATCGTCTGCCGCGCAGCCGCCGGGTTGAGGAATTTGTGCGCCTCTTCGATCGTGATAACTAACTGACGCGGTCTGTCGGCGGCGTTCTTGGTGCGCAGGAAGGTTTCAGTCTGTTCGACCCAGCGACGGTAGATGCGGCGCGTGATGATATTGGCTGTCAGCATATACGCCAGCGCACTGCGATACTGCCCGAACTCGAGCACCACGTGCTTTCCGTGCGCCAGATGCCCGATCAGGCGATCAATCACATCGGTGGACGTCTGTTCGCGGATGAATCCCAGGCGCTGGATCTGATCCAGTTTGCGTTTGAGCGCGCTGATAGCGCCAGCGTGCGCTCCGGATTGATCCGCGAAATGGTGGATGTCGTCGCTGCTCATCCCCAGGAGCGTCTTCAGCCACTCCTGTTTGTAGCGTTCCACCAGCAGATAGGCGGACTCGGCAGCGGTGGCGGTCAGGTTCAGTTCGTCCTGGAGGAGCAGAATATCTTCAGCTTCGATCTGGTTGAGTCCGATAGTGATCGCTTCGTCCACACTCACGCCGCGTTTGCGCGACGACTCGGCGTCGAGTGAGTAGATCAGCACCTGCGGTCCGAACAACTGGCGCAATCCCTTGACAAATGCGCCATCCTCCGATGTGGCTTCCCAGCCATACTCGCTGTGCATGTCGAAGACCAGGTTCGACGCCACGCCAGAGCGGATGATGCCGCACAGGATCAGACGGGTGAGAAAACTCTTGCCGGTGCCGCTTTTGCCGAAGATGCCGTTCGAGCGCTCGACCAGCCGGTTGAGATCCAGACAGACCGGGATATCCATGTCGAGCGGTCGTCCGATCTCGAAGTGGGTGGCGTCCTCCGTACCGAAGACGCGCCTGAAATCCTCTTCGTTCGCCTCAAGCACCGCTGCGAAGTGGTAGGGCACCGTTTTGACCGGGCGCAGACCTTCGTTCAGGTCGTGGGGCAGCATGAGCATCGGCTTGAGTTGCGCCACGCCATAGGTCGCCGTGCCTGCCAGCACCTCGTGGAAGAAACGGTCGCCATCCGGGGGACGGGCAAGGATGGCGCGGTTGGTCGCCTCGAGCGCAATATCGGTCACCATGGAAAAGAAGGCGTTCTTCTCTCCCTGGATCACGACGAATTGACCGACGCGCACGTCCTCAACGCTGATGCTGCTGTCGAGGCGGGCATTCAGCCCTTCGACCAGCGAGCCATCGGTGACGACGCCAAGACGTTTCCGATTGAACACCGACATCGCTCTGCTCCCTGCAACCCGGTGACGCCATGAATCTCGAACAAATATATCATTTTCTCTATGGATGTCAATCGCAGCATCTGGTACCATGTCTTCTGCATTGCGTCGTATGCGGTAATAATGGC
>JANWXL010000008.1 GCA_025055265.1 Roseiflexus sp. | reverse complement strand
TGCTGACGGGAGTAACAGTCGCTGCGGGCAGGGCGCCGTTTCAATGATGAGGACGCTGACATCGTAAGGGCGACTCAATGAGTCGCCCTAACGCAGAGGGAGCATGCCTGTGCACGCTCCCTCCTATCACCACTGCCGGGTTATGCGCCTCTCGATACGATGATTGCAGAGGAGACCTCGATGCACCCCCAGGCGCCCCACCCGACAGAGAAAAACCCCGACGATCAATGCGCGCCTTCGGGGATCGGCGCGACGCCGATCCAGCGGATACCTGCGGCATCAAGATCGGGATCGCGGGAGTACGACTCCGGCATTGTGCGCTCGATCTCGATGGTGCAATGACCAAGAGCGGCTGCCAGCGTATTGATTGCCGACTGCACCGCCGCCGACAGCATGCCGCCAATGGTCGAAAAAGATGCGACTGGTTGAAATCCCTGCCTGATAACGATCCGCTGAACGTTGCTTCCAGTGATGCGTTCGCGCAGTTGCTCAACAACTGCGCCTCCATCGACGGTGATGGTTTCGGTGGCCGACTGCATTGTCATGATGGTGTCCTCCTGCTTTGTGTGTTATGCCGTATTGCCGATCAGTCGCGCCGTATGACGCGGTGTGACATGCAGTATACTACGGTCAGTTACGGCAGAGTATGTGCATTCTCTGTGCAGTCGAAGGAGACCATATGCATGGCGGCGATCATGTGGCGCTGGCGCTTCAGGCGCATGGAGTGCGCTTCGTTTTTACCCTGACTGGCGGGCATATCGCTCCTATCCTGGTTGGTTGCCGTCAACGCGGCGTTCGCGTGATCGATACGCGCCACGAGGCGACTGCTGTGTTCGCCGCCGACGCGGTGGCGCGGCTGACCGGCGTGCCTGGCGTTGCAGTGGTCACGGCCGGTCCCGGAGTGACCAATACAATCACGGCGATCAAGAATGCGCAGATGGCGCAGTCGCCGGTGGTGCTGATCGGCGGCGCAGCGGCGACTGCCCTGCGCGGACGCGGCGCGCTGCAGGATATCGACCAGATGGCGCTGATGCAGTCGATCACCAAGTGGCGCCGATCAGTCGGGCGTGTGCGCGACATCGTTCCAGCGCTGGAGGAGGCGTTCTATCAGGCGCGCAGCGGTGTGCCCGGTCCGGTGTTCGTTGAATTGCCGATCGATCTGCTGTACGACGAGCAGTTGGTGCGCCAGTGGTACGGTCTCAAGCGCAGCGGACGCTCCCCGGCGCAGTGGGTTGTTCAGCGCTATCTCGGTTGGTGGGTGAATCGGTTGTTCACCGGCGCTCAGGAACAACCGACAGCGACGCCGCGTCCAGTCGATGCGCCTGACCCGGAAGACCGCGCAGTGCGTGCGGCGGCGCTCCGTCTGGTGCAGTCGCAACGTCCGCTCCTGCTGGCGGGCAGCCAGGCGATGCTTGATACGGCGTCGGTTGATGCCCTGGCAGCCGCCATCACCCGGCTCGGCGTTCCCACGTACCTTTCCGGGATGGCGCGCGGGTTGCTCGGCGCGAACCACCCGTTACAGATGCGGCACCGACGGCGCGAGGCGCTGCGCGAAGCCGATCTCGTCATACTCGTGGGAGTTCCGTGCGATTTCCGCCTCGACTACGGCAACCACATCCCGCGCCGCGCCACACTTATTGCCGCCAATCGCAGCCGCACCGACCTGACGCTCAACCGGCGACCCGACATCGCCGTATTGGGAGACCCGGCGCGGTTCGTGCGCATGCTGGCGGAGCGAGTGCTACCCGGTGAGCACTGGAACGAGTGGATCGACCGGTTGCGGCAGCGCGATGCTGAACGCGAGGCTGAGATCGTGCGCCAGGCGGCCGAGCCGACTGCTTATGTCAATCCAATCCATCTCTGCCGGATGATCAATCAAACGCTCACCGACCGCAGCATCGTCGTGGCGGACGGCGGCGACTTCGTGGCGACGGCGTCGTACATTGTGCGGCCGCCGCGTCCGTTGAGCTGGCTCGATCCGGGACCGTTCGGCACTCTCGGCGTTGGCGCAGGATTTGCGCTCGGCGCAAAACTCTGCCAGCCTGATGCGGATGTCTGGCTCCTCTACGGCGACGGGTCTGCTGGCTACAGCCTCGTCGAGTTTGACACGTTTGTGCGCCACAATATTCCGCTCGTCGCTGTGGTAGGAAACGATGCCGGCTGGACGCAGATCGCACGCGAGCAGGTGGAGCTTCTGCACGACGACGTGGCAACCACGCTGGCGTACAGCGACTATGACCGCGTGGCAGGCGGCTTTGGCGCCGTCGGCTACCGCCTTGACGACCCGGAACTGGCTGAAGAGACGTTGCACCAGGCGCGCCAGACCGCAGCCCAGGGCAAACCGGCGCTGGTCAATGCCCTGATCGGCAAAACCGATTTCCGTAAAGGATCGATTTCAATGTGAAGATTGCATGATTCTATGTCAAGAATCATGAATCTCTTGCAATTTACGCGACTGGCGTGTTATACTGCAACTGAAACCGCTTTTTGCCCTGTGAGTGTAAACATTCATGGCACGTCCGCTGCTTCCGGCACGTCCACCTCTGGAGAACGCCACACCCGACGACCTGCTGCGCCTGGCACGCACACCTTTCACGAATGCGCTATACCGCCTGCACGAATCCGCCTCAGTCGCCGATCTACGGGCTGCACTGGACCTGCTCTGGCGACAGATCGATGACCCGGCAGGCGTCTTGCGCGCCGCCGCCGACGAGACGGACGTCACCACCTTCAGCAGACGGCGTTTGCGCGAGGCGCTCGACCAGATCGCAGCAGCATTCACTCTCGAACGCGCCCGCTACTACCTCGATCGACTGGCGCGCGCGGCGCTCGAAACCCGCACTGGCGCGATCAATGACATTGACCTCAACCGCTGGAAAGAGTATGATGACATCCTGACCGACAGTCTGTGGCTGTTCGACCGGCGCGACGCGAGCGGCGCGCATCACGCCGGGTTCTGGGGCAATTTCGTTCCGCAGATCCCGTATCAACTGATGCGCCGCTATACCCGTCGCGGCGATCTGGTCATCGATCCATTCGCCGGTTCTGGCACCACCCTGATCGAAGGTCGTCGTCTGGGGCGGCCCACGATTGGCGTGGAACTGAACCCGATGGTTGCCGAACAGACGCGCGTCACGCTGGCAGGCGAGCCGGACGGGCGCCACGTGCTGTGCGCGCTTGAGGTCGGCGACAGCACCACCTTCGACTGGCGCGCGACGCTGGAACGCTATGGCTTCCGATCAGCGCAACTTGCCATTCTGCACCCGCCCTACCACGACATCATTCGCTTCAGCGAGGATCCGCGCGACCTGGCGAATGCACCGTCGATCGACGCCTTTCTCGCGCGTCTTGGAGCAGTCGTGGAGCGAGTGACGGAAGTGCTCGACGCAGGGCGTTACCTGGCGCTGGTCCTCGGTGACAAATATGCGAATGGCGAGTGGATCCCGCTCGGATTCCTTGGCATGCAGGAGGTTCTGCGCCACGGGTTCACGCTCAAGAGTATTGTGGTGAAGAACTTCGAGCAAACGACCGGCAAGCGCAGTCAGAAAGAACTCTGGCGCTACCGCGCACTGGTCGGCGGATTCTACGTCTTCAAGCATGAGTACATCTTCATCTTCCGCAAAGCCTGACCTGATCATCAACGGCGTGGCGCCTATTCGCATCTGTGATCTCGGCGGCTGGACGGACACCTGGTTTGCCGGGCATGGCGCAATCTTCAACATCGGCGTCTACCCGTATGTCGAGGTGCAGGTGGCTGTGTTTCCGCGGCACAGCCGTGAGCATCAGGTCGTGCTGCATGCCGAAAATTACGGTGAGCGCTACGTAGTGATGCCGGGCAGCATCGATCATGCGCGGCATCCGCTCCTCGAAGCCGCCATCAACGAGGCGCCGCTGCCAGACGACGCGGCGTTGGAGATTACGATTTTCTCCGACGTTCCGGCGGGCGCGTCCACTGGGACGTCCGCCGCTGTCACCGTTGCACTGATCGGCGCGCTCGATGCGCTGACTCCCGGCAGAATGACGCCGCACGAAGTCGCGTATGCGGCACATCGGGTTGAAACGCAGCGATTGGGGTTGCAGAGCGGGATTCAGGATCAGCTCTGCTCGGCATACGGCGGGATCAATTTCATCGAAATGTTCCAGTATCCTTATGCCTCCGTTTCGCAGATTCGCGTTCCCGATGCCATCTGGTGGGAACTGGAGCGCCGTCTGGCGCTGATCTTTCTCGGTCGCACCCACAGTTCCTCGGCAGTCCACGAGCAGGTGATTGCGGCGCTCGAACGTGAAGGCGACGCTTCCCCCCGCCTCGACGCGCTGCGCCGCTGCGCTGTGCGCGCCCGCGACGCGCTGTACGCTGGCGATTTCGCGGCCCTCGGTCGGGCAATGATCGACAACACCGACGCGCAGCGTGCGTTGCATCCGGCGCTCGTCAATGCCGATGCCGACGCAGTCATTGCGCTTGCCCGCGAACACGGCGCACTCGGATGGAAGGTCAATGGCGCTGGCGGCGAAGGCGGTTCGCTGACCATCCTCTGCGGACCCGACGCCAGCGCCAATCGCGCATTGCTGCGCGACATCCGCCGCCTCAGCCCGCTCTTCCAGCCAATCCCGATCTACCTCAGCCGGATGGGATTGCGGGTGTGGACGACGATTGAACGTTGAAAGTGGGAAGGTGGAAGGTTACAGGCGAACGTTGAACGTTGAACGCGGGGGGGTGAAGGATACTCCCAACCTTTGAGGTCCTCGCCGCTGATCAATGGCTGCTGTGGGGTCTCGACAGCGGAATAGTTCTTATTCTCTGGTTGCACCTGGCTCGGCCTCAAGAGCCTCTGTGGTTCGAGTAAAATGGCAGGCGGGAAAGTCGCAGGCGGGAACGTGGCGTGTTGCACGTTCAACGTGGAGTCGGGTAAGGCGCACTGTTCTGCGCGCTCTGCGTCTCTGCGGTTCTCATAAAGGCGCATGTGTGAAGGCGTCGCCTCGTTTATGTGAGCGATGCCAGAAGGAGGGAACATGAACCACACATTAAGCCCGCAGATATCCGCTATCTCACCACAATTATCGGTGCGCAGACGGCTTACATTCGGCTTTGCGCTGGCTGGATCGGTCTGGATCGCCGGTCTCATCGGGCATTTCACGCCGCTGGCGGAATGGCCCGCGCTCTTTCTTTACGTTCTCGGCGCTATCGGTGTGACTCTGGCGCTGGGGGTGCGCGATGGTTTGTGGGAGGCGATGTGGGTGACGCGCCGCGGGTTGGGGCGAGCGCTGGCATGGGGCGGCGGCATCGGTCTGGCGCTGCTGGTGATCGACAATATTAACACCTACATGTATTATCGCGCAGGCGGCGCACCGATGGCGCAGATGGAAGAGATCCTGATCGGCATGCGCCTGGTGTTCCTTTTCCCGTTGCTGGTGCTGGCGGAAGAGTTCCTCTGGCGCGGCGTCATTCTTTCGGGGCTGTACGACGCCGGGTTCAACCGCCATCTGGCAGTGCTGCTCACCACTGCCGCCTACGCGCTGAACCACTTCGCCGTTGCGCCGGTGGGCATGGCCGAACGCGCGATGATGGCGGCGATGGGGCTGCCGATCGGGATAGCTGGCGGGTATCTGGCGCTGAAAACCCGCAGCGTGTGGGCGCCGGTCGCGCTCCACGGGTTGACGATGATCTCGATGATTGTCGACATCTTCGTCATTCCCCGGCTGGTCTGATGCGCCCCGCACAACGACAAGGAGCGACGCATCCGCTGCATCGCTCCACAGGACGACAACCGGGTCGACCACCTTTCGTCAGCGCTGGATTGCTTACCGTCGGCGCGGACGCGGACGATCATCGCTACGCGGACCCCGGTCGCCGCCGCGATCGCTGCCGCGATCGCCGCCACGTCCGCCGCCGTCGCGCAGACCGCGCCCCGCGCCAGCCGCACGGCGCTCCTCCGCCGTCTCGCCGGTCAGCAGCGCGCGCCGCGACAGACTGACTTTACCGGTGCCAGGCTCGATGCCGATGACCATGACGTTGATCTCATCACCCATCTTGATCACGTCCTCGACATTCTCAACCCGACCGACATCGAGCTCGGAAACGTGGACCATGCCATCCTTGCCTGGCGCCAGGTTGACGAACGCGCCGAACGGCATGATGCGCACCACTTTGCCGAGGAAAATATCGCCAACCTTGATCTCGCGGGTCAGCGCCTCGACCATCGCCACTGCCTGTTGCGCAGCGGCGGCGTCCGGCGTCGAGATGTACACCCGCCCGTCTTCCTCGATATCGATCTGCGCCCCGGTGGCTTCCGTAATGCTGCGGATCGTCTTGCCGCCAGGACCGATGAGCGCGCCGATCTTATCCGGGTTAATCTGCAGCGTAATAATGCGCGGCGCATACGGCGACAGCTCCTTGCGCGGCTCGCTGATCACCGCATTCATCTTTTCCAGAACATACAGGCGACCTTCACGCGCCTGAGCGAACGCCTCGCGCATAATCTCGTAGGTGATCCCGGTCGTCTTGATATCCATCTGCAAGCCGGTGACGCCTTTCGCCGTGCCGGCGACCTTGAAATCCATATCACCCAGATGGTCCTCGATGCCCTGAATATCCGTCAGTATGCACCAGCGGCCATCCTTGCCGGTAATCAACCCCATGGCAATGCCGGCAACCGGCGCCTTGATCGGCACGCCTGCGTCCATCAGCGCCAGCGATGATCCGCAGACCGACGCCATCGACGAGGAGCCATTCGATGAGAGCGTTTCGGACACCAGGCGCATTGTGTACGGGAACTCGTCCTTCGACGGCAGCACGGCGAGCAGCGACCGCTCCGCCAGCGCGCCGTGGCCGATGTCGCGGCGGCGCGGCGAGCCAAGCCGCCGGATCTCGCCGGTGCTGAACGGCGGGAAGTTGTAGTGATGGATGTAGCGCTTGGTCGTCTCGATGCCCAGATCGTCGAGGCGCTGCTCTTCGGCTGGCGAACCGAGCGTCGCAAGCGTCAGCACCTGCGTCTGACCGCGGGTGAACAGACCCGATCCGTGCACGCGCGGAATCAGGCCGACCTCGACCGAGATCGGGCGAATGTCTTTTGGACCGCGCCCATCGACGCGTTCGCCGCGCTCAAGGATCATGCGCCGCACTTCTTCATACAGGATATTCTCAAATGCGGCGGAAACCGCTGCGGTGCGCGCTTCAAGCTCCTCTTCCGGTTCATCGGCAGTGAAGTGTGCGATCACCTCCTGCTTGAGCGCCTCCGTGCGCTCCTCACGCACCATCTTGTTCGCGTCGGTAATCGCCTCGTACAACCGGTTCCCCAGCCACTGCCGGATCGCATCTTCGAGCGACGTATCGACCGGCGGCGGAACGAACTCCTTCTTTGGACGGCCAGCCAGTTTCACCAGTTCATTCTGCAGATCGCAGATCTGCTTACAGACCTGGTGCCCTTGAATAACCGCCTCGAGCATCACCTCTTCGGGAAGCTCCTTTGCTCCAGCCTCAACCATCAGGACCGCGTCTTTTGTACCGGCCACCACTAGATCGAGGGCGCTGTTCGCCATGTCGGGCATCTTCGGGTTGATCTGCAATTTGCCATCGATATACCCGACCTGCACTGCGCCGACGGGACCGAGGAACGGAATATCGGAGACCGCCAGCGCCGCCGAGGCGGCAATGATCGACAGCGGCGCGGGGTCATTGACCATATCGATCGAAAAGGTGGTCACAATGATCTGCACCTCATGGCGATACCCCTCCGGAAAGAGCGGGCGCAGCGGGCGGTCGGTGAGCCGCGCCGTCAGGATCGCACCCTCGGTGGGCTTGCCTTCCCGCTTGAAAAAGCTGCCGGGAATCTTGCCAGCAGCATACATTTTTTCCTCGTAATCCACCGTTAATGGAAAGAAATCCGCATCAGCGCGCGGTTCCTTGGATGCCACGGCTGTCGCCAGCAGCATCGTATCGCCGTACCGCACGACGACTGCGCCATTCGCCTGCTCGGCGAAACGGCCCGTTTCCAGGGTCAGGGTACGGCCTGCAATTTCCATACTGACTGAATGAATCTGACGTTCTGACATAGTCCTTCCTTGCAAGCGGACCGTTTCCTGGTCCAACGCGGGGCGTCAGGCACTGGAGGCTGCGGTCGAACGCCTTTCGGCCACAAGCTCCAATTCCTGACGGCCCCGGATCATAACCTTCAATAAATGCGAGCCTGAGGCGCACACCTCAGGCTCACACGCTCACTCTGGCTTTTCATTGAATGGACGCACAAGCGACGCCACGTTCCCCCTACAAACCGGGACTCCTCCAGAGACCGGGACACCCGGCGCATCCGCGCTGTGCCCTCTGATGGCACACTGAGCGAGCGACGCATACACCCCCAGCGCCATGCTAGCGACGCAACCCCAGACTGTCGATCAACTTCCGATACGCCTCTTTGTCTCTGCCTGCGAGATACGCCAGCAACCGGCGGCGGCGACCGACCAGCTTCAGCAACCCGCGCCGCGAGTGATGGTCGTGCGGATGCACCTTCAGGTGCTCAATCAACCCATTGATCCGTTCTGTCAGTAGCGCCACCTGCACCTGCGGTGAGCCGGTGTCGGTGCTGTGCATCTGATAATCAGCGATAATTGCCGTCTTTTCGTCTTTTTCCAGCGCCACGAGCAAACTCCTTGCATCGAAATCGCGAACAGGCCGGCGCAGCCTGTCGTTCACTTCTTCCAAACCACGTATAAGTATACCATAACATGCCTAATCACGCAGCGATCCTGCTTGTTCGCAGGGTGTAGTCACGAGTTGACAGCAAGCGCCGCATTCATCGCTGCCTGACCTGTCATCCTGGCCACGGACCCTGTAAGGGCGGGCGCATATCCGCCCTTACGGGACGGGTCTCAGCCCCTACGGGGCGGGGCGCAGCGTAGGAGCGGGTCTGAGACCCGCCCCTACGCTGCGCTGCCTCGCCCCCGGTGCGCCCTCATATGAAGGCTAAGAAATACATCCGGTAAACCTGTGCCGCTAGGCCGCACGCCCGCTGAGCCCGCCCGGCGCCTGAAGTCGCGGGCTACGGTTGCGAAGCCCGCCTGCGCGGGCTTCACCGGGCTGCCGCGGATTATGTTCTCACGCTCCATCAGCCCGAAACATCTCGGCGCTGATGCCCTTAGTTTCTGAGCCTGAACGTGGTATACTGGCATACATCCACCATTCCTCGTCATACGTCCATACAATGAGTGCCTATGGATCAACAGCGTATTAATCCGCTCGAAATCGAACTGAAGTTTCGCGTCGCTGATCCAGCCGTCTTTCGAGCGTTGTCTCGTCCGACAACTATTGGCGATTTTCGGTTGCAACCGGCGGGAGACGGCGAACATCAGCACAACGCCTACTACGATACGCCCGACTTTCGTCTGCGTGCGCGGCGCTACGGTCTGCGCGTGCGCACCGTCGGTCATACCCGGATTGCCACGTTGAAAGGTGAAACCCAATCGCACGAAGGTCTCCACCAGCGTCCTGAGTGGGAGATGCCCGTCGAGAGCGACGATCCGCAGCGCTGGCCCCCCGGTGACGTGCGCGACCGCGCATTCGCGCTGGCAGGCGGTGCGCCGTTGCGACCGGTGCTGACGATCGAAACTCTCCGTCATCCGGTGCGCGTCTGGCGGGGTCCGCGGTGCGTTGCCGAAATGGCGCTCGATGAGGGGGTCATCTACGCAGGCGGACGCGAGCAGATGTTCTATGAACTGGAGATCGAATTGCTTCCCGAAGGTACGCGCGACGACCTCGATGCGCTAGGCGCCCTGCTCCAACAAACATTCCCATTGCAACCTGACAATCTGAGCAAACTGGCGCACGGTCTGGCGTTGCTCGACGAAGCGATGTCAGATGCAGAGGAAGCTGCAAAACGAGTGAAAGAGAGTGCTGCGATGTCTGTGGCAACTGAACGTTTGCTCGTCCGTCCGCTGGCGTTGACGCTGCTGGATCGCGCAGCGTCAACTGGTGCGATCCTGCCGGTGCATCGCCGGTTGCTGGGGCTGGCTGCTGCATGCTACGACGCTGCGCTGGCGGCTGGCGTCGATGCTCCCGAGCGCGCAGCGCGCGACATGCTGATCTCGGCGCGCATTGACGACCTGGATGCCGATCAGCAGGCGCTCGCCGCCGCACTACCGGGTATGGCGCGCGCCAAAGCGCGCCCACGCCGTGATCCGGCATTCATCCGTCTCAGCGATGGCGACCAGAAGGCGGCGCTGCGTCTCGGCGCCATTCTCCGCCTGGCTGCGGCGCTGGCGGAGCAGGGCATCAGCACCCTCGCCGTCGCGCACACGAACGGCTCCGTCGCCCTGACTCTGGCGCCTGGAAATGACGACCTGCTGGAACAGATCAATGCACGCAGCGATCTCTGGCGCGATCATATCGGTCCAATCACGTTCGCCTTCGTGGAACACGACGCACTGCTTCCGCTGCCGGTCGAACCGATCGACCCGGCATTCACCGCGCTGAAACTCACTGACGGGTTGCAGGGAGGCGAGCCGCTGGCAGAGGGAGCGCGCCGCATGCTGCGCCGCACCTTTGAGCGCCTGCTTGCCCGCATCGACGCTGTCGAAAAAGATGAGGACCCGGAGGATGTTCACGACGCACGGGTGGCCACCCGACGTCTGCGCGCATCGCTCCAGGTCGTTGAGGGCATCTTCGACCCTGATCTGGTGCGGGGATTGCGGCGCGGGCTGCGGCGCGCGGCGCGCTCCCTCGGCGCCGTGCGCGACTATGATGTGTTTCTGGAGTCGGTGCGCACCTTCCGCGATCAACTGCCGGAAGAGCGCCGGTCGATCATGGAACCGCTCATCACTGCCATCGAGTCAGCGCGAGCGCCAGCCCGCGCACGCCTGATCGCCGATCTGGAGTCGAAACGTTTTGAGCGTTTTCTCCACCAATTTTCCACGTTCCTCACCACTCCCGGCGCTGGCGTTGTTGATCAGAGCGAAACCGGCGCGCCGACGCGGGTGCGCGATTTTGCTGGCAGCGCCATCTGGCGACGCTACGAACAATGGCGCGCTTTCGACGCTGTGCTCGACGGCGCGCCGGACGAAGTGCGTCACATGGCGCGCATCGCTGGCAAACGGCTGCGCTACACCCTGGAGTTCTTCGCCGACGCGCTCGGACCGGGTGTTGACCAGGCGCTTGGGCCATTGATGGAACTGCAAGAACTGCTTGGCAATCTCCAGGATGCCGCCGTCGCGCGTGAACACATACAAGCGCTTGGGTTGACCAACGATCCTGGCGCTCAGGAGTACATCGCGGCGCTCGATGCAGCGCACGACCGATTGCTCACTGGCTTCTCGCGGCTCTGGGCGAAAGTGGATAGCGCAACCTACCGGCGGCGGTTGTTTGAGCTGATCATTCGGATGTGAGCCAGGGGGCGCTTACATCAGCCTGATCAGGTGATAGTTCTTGCGCCCCTTGCGCAGGACGATGAACCGTCCGCCAATGCTGTCGTTCAGCGTCAGGCGACGCCCCAGATCGGCGCTCTGGACGTTGTTGACGTAGATGCCGCCGCCTTCGATGGCGCGTCGCGCGTCGCTCTTCGATGTGGCGACGCTGCAACGCACCAATGCATCAATCAGGGGCATCCCCTCGCCTTCAAAGTCGTGGCGCGCGAGCGTCGTTGAGGGCACGTCCTCAAAGATATCCGCCACGTCGTCGGCGCTGAGGCTCGCCAGCGATCCGCCGAACAGCGCCTGTGACGCCTCTTCAGCGCGCGCCAGCGCCGTTTCGCCGTGCACCATGCGCGTGACATCGCGCGCCAGGCGCTGTTGCGCAGCGCGGCGCTCCGGTTGACGCGCCGTGATCTGTTCCAGTTCTTCAATTTCGGCGGCGCTCAACCAGGTGAAGTACCGCAGATACTTCCCGACGTCCGCATCGTCAACGTTGTACCAGAACTGGTAGAACCGGTACGGCGACGTGCGCTGCGGATCGAGCCATACCGCGCCCGACTCGGTCTTGCCGAACTTCGTGCCGTCCGCCTTCGTCACCAGCGGGTAGACCAGCCCATACGCCTTCTGCCCGAACGTGCGCCGGATCAACTCAATACCGGCGGTAATGTTCCCCCACTGGTCGCTGCCGCCTGCCTGGAGCCTGCAGCCGTGATGCTCGAAGAGGTAGGCGAAATCGTATGCCTGGAGCAGCATGTAGCTGAATTCGGTGAACGAAATGCCGGTTTCGCTGCTCATGCGTGAACGGACCGAGTCCTTTGCGAGCATGTAGTTGACCGTCAGATGCTTGCCGACGTCGCGCAGAAAATCGATGAGCGACAGGCGCGTCAGCCAGTCGGCGTTGTTGAGCAACCTGGCGGAATGGTCACCGGCGTTGAAGTCGAGAAACTGAGCAAGCTGACGTTTGATCGCCTCAACATTTGCGGCGACCTGTTCTTTGCTGAGCAGGGGACGTTCCTGCGTTTTGCCGCTTGGATCGCCGATCAGCCCGGTGCCGCCGCCAGCCAGCGCAATTGGCGTGTGACCCCAGCGCTGAAAGCGCGCCAGGGTTAGCAGCGGCAGTAAATGACCGATGTGCAGACTGTCGGCGCTGGGGTCGAACCCGATGTAAAGCGTCACCCGTTCGCGCCCCAGCAGTTCTTCAAGACCTTCGCTGCTTTCGTAGAGCAGCCCGCGCCAGCGTAGTTCGTCAAGGATTGTTGTCATAGAACCAGGAATTAGGGGTTAGGGGTTAGGGGTTATGCACCTTGTCCCTCACGCCGCTTGCCTCTCACCTCATACCTCGCCGTTGGACACGACTCTGGTTCGGTCATATTTCCACATCCCTCACGCCGCTTGCCTCACACCTCTTGCCTCTCACCTCATACCTCTTCGTTAGCATACCAGCAATGTCGCAGATCGTCAAAAGTGAATGAATTTTTCCTCTAAGTCGTCACTTCTGCCCGGACTGGCGGAGGGTCGTCGTGTATACTGGGAAGTTAACAGGCACAAGGAGGTGCTGCAATGACGTGTCTCGAACGCCTGAGCGCGTACCTGCGCGAAAATCGCGTTTCGTACACGATCCATCATCATCCCACCGCGTATACTGCTTCCGACGTCGCCGCTTACGAACACGCGCCGCCCCACACCTTCGCCAAAGTCGTGATGGCGTTCATCGACGGACGACTGGCAATGCTTGTCGTGCCCGCCGACACACGCGCCGACCTGGCGCGCCTCGCCGAGATCATCGGCGCACGCGAAATTTGCCTGGCGGACGAGCGCGAATTTGCGCCCGTATTTCCCGACTGCGAGCCCGGCGCAATGCCGCCTTTCGGCAATCTGTACAACATACCAGTGTACCTGGACCGCGATCTTGCCGAATGTGAAACGATCATGTTCCAGGCTGGCACCCATCAGGATGCCATCAGTATGCGGAGTGAGGATTTCATCCGCCTTGCGCGCCCATTCATTGCATCGTTTGAACGCGACGTTCACATGCTGGCGGGTCGTTTCTGAGAGCGCCAACAAGCGGATCATACGCTCGCCCGATCAGGCGAGCGGAGGAACTGTTTCTGAGAGGATCCTTTGAAAGGAGGGAGGCCATGTCCGAGAGCGTATACAAGATCATCGAGGTTGTCGGCACCAGCCCTGAGTCGTGGGAGAAAGCGGCGGCAAACGCCATCGAGACTGCCGCGCGTCATCTTAAGGATCTCCGGGTTGGCGAGGTGGCTGAGATGGACATCCATCTGGAAGATGGCAAGATTATGTATCGTACGAAACTGAAACTGTCATTTAAGTATCACGAAGATCTCTGAGGGAGTGAAACGCTCCGTGCTGGTAGACCCACGAGGTTTTGATGTTTGACGCTGCTTTCCCCTGTGCTTCTCCTGTTCCTGCCTGCAGGACCTGAGACGTACAGGGGCCGCGTGCGGGGCGGGTCGGAGGAGACCCGCCCTTACGTTCCGCTGCTCCACCGCCCGCCACGTCCGTTCTCCATTCCTGGCTGTAAGCACATGGGCGACTTTCTCCGTCGCGTCCGCCAGTTGCCTGACGATTCATGAGCGGACCGTAATATGGTCAACTGGACTCTTCCAGGGTTTGTGCTACAATATGACCGTATCCTGATAGACATCTGACAGGAAGCTCGAACTGATCTGCAAACCGCTTGTTCAAGGGAGATATGCGGATGTCTGCTGCTGAACTGGATGCACTCATCGACCGTCTGTTGCCTCGTGTGCTTGCAGATCGCGATCTTGGCGACGGTCGTGTGTTCACCCGTTTGCACCTCCAACACCTCTGGGCGCTGAGCTGTCTCCATGCCGGGCAGTGCTACGACGAAACGTTGCTCATCAATCGTCTCACCAAGCGCCTGCCGCGGCATGTCGTTTTGAGCCAGGATCTCAGCGCAGCGCTGGCGACTGCATAAGGCTGACTGTTTGTGAGCGTCGAAAACACCACCCTCCAGACGTCGAAGGACTCGGCGCTGCGTGGCGCTGTACGTTTTGTAGCCCTGGCGAACTTCGCCTACTTTGGGGTGGAGTTCGCTATCGCCCTCTCTATCGGCTCGGTCGCACTGTTTGCCGACAGCATCGACTTCCTTGAAGATACAGTGCTCAACCTGCTCATCCTTGTCGGCCTGAGCTGGTCACCTGTCTGGCGCGGGCGGCTGGGGATGATCCTTGCAGGCGTGCTCCTGATCCCCGGTCTGGCCACTATTCGGACAGCGTGGGAGAAATTTCTGCATCCCGCTCCGCCCGATCCAGTATGGCTCGCTGTCGCGGGCGTGGGTGCGCTGGTTGTCAACCTGACGTGCGCACTTGTGCTTGCCCGTCACCGGAAGCATCACGGGAGCCTAGCAAAAGCCGCCTTTCTCTCGGCGCGCAATGACGCGCTGGCAAATATTGCCATCGTCGTTGCAGGGTTACTGACCGCTGTAGTTCTGTCGGGATGGCCTGATCTGATCGTGGGGCTGGGCATCCTTGCGATGAACGCCGACGCCGCGCGGCAGGTGTGGATCGCAGCGCGGCGTGAGGTGCGTGCGGAGAATCAGGAACCGATGGGTTAGGGGTTAGGGGTTAAGGGTTAGGGGTTAGGAACACCTGCCACCTTCTCACCATCCCACCTTCCACCTGCCGCCTTCCCGCCGCTCGCCTCTTGCCTCTCACCTCTCGCCTCATCCCTCTTGCCTTGCGCCTGACAACGAATAGGGAAGCGAATAAACGAATGGAAACGAATGAGCGAATGCGTCCCTCGCGTCTCTTGCCTTATCCCCTCTTGCCTCGTCCCCTCGCGCCTCTCGCCTCGCGCCTCTTGCCTCTTGCCTTTATGGTATCATAGTACCCATGAATATCTCACTCGCCATCGCTCCCGAAGTTCGAGCAGCGCTTGATGCCAGACGGCCGGTTGTTGCGCTGGAGAGCACGGTCATCTCCTACGGGTTGCCGTATCCGCACAACCTGGAACTCGCGCGCGCCATGGAGCAGGACGTCCGCGACGGCGGCGCAGTCCCGGCGACGGTCGGGATCGTTGCAGGTGTGCCGACCGTTGGCATGGATGCAGCAGCGATTGAGCGTTTCGCCCGGACTGACTCACAGAGTCGCCCGTTGAAGGTGTCGCGGCGCGACCTGGGGTACGTCATCGCAGCAGGCGGCGACGGCGCAACGACCGTTGCAGCGACGATGGCGCTTGCGCATCTGGCGGGAGTGCAGGTGTTTGCAACTGGCGGGATCGGCGGCGTTCATCGCGGCGCGCGTGAGAACTGGGATGTGTCTGCCGATCTGACGGAGCTGGCGCGCACGCCGGTGCTGGTGGTGTGCGCTGGCGCCAAGGCTATTCTCGATCTGCCGGCAACCCTGGAGTATCTCGAAACCAGCGGCGTCCCCGTCCTCGGCTGGCGCACGAATGAGTTTCCGGCATTCTACAGCGCTTCAAGCGGGCTGCCGGTCGCGCAGGCGCCGGATGCGTCGTTCATTGCCCGCGCCTGGATCGCCCACCGTGCACTCGGCGGCGCTGGCATGCTGCTCGCCGTGCCGCCGCCTGCGGAGCATGCCCTGGATCGCGCCCTGGCAGAGGCGGCGATTGAGTGTGCGCTGCGTCGCGCAACAGAAGAAGGGATACACGGTCCGGCAGTGACGCCGTTTCTCCTGGCAGCGCTCGCGCGCGAGACCAAGGGCGAAAGTGTGCGCGCCAACGTTGCGTTGCTGCGCCAGAACGCGCGAGTCGCAGCGCAGGTGGCGACAGCGATTGCAGATGTGCTATGACAACGCTTCCTTCAACAAAACGAGAGACCCTGCCAAATCTTTACGATCTCTCGCTGGCAGATATGGAGAGTCTGCTGGCGGATTGGGGGCAGCCTGCCTACCGCGCGCGGCAGATCTTTCGCCAGTTGTACGTGAACCTGGTTGATACACCTCTGGCGATGACCGATCTGCCGCTGACGCTGCGGGAACGACTGGTCGCTGAGACCCGCCTCGAACCGCTGACGCCGGAACAGGTTCAAACGGCAGACAATGGCCTGACGCGCAAGGCGCTGTTTCGCCTGCCCGGCGGCGCGCTCGTCGAGAGCGTGCTGATGATCTACCCCGACCGCGCAACCGTCTGTGTTTCGACGCAGGCAGGCTGTGCGATGGGGTGCGTCTTCTGCGCCACAGGGACGCTAGGTCTGCTGCGCAACCTGTCGCCGGGCGAAATGGTCGCGCAGGTTGTCTGGGCAGCACGCGAGATGCGTCGCTTCGCCGCCGGTCGTCAGCCTGCACAGACGACCCGGCCGCCGGAAGACGACGCCTGGTGGACGCCGGATGACCTGGAGAGCGATGCGCCGACTATCCCAGAGGCCAGTTCCGCCTCACGACTGACGAACATCGTCTTCATGGGCATGGGCGAGCCATTTGCGAACTACGATCGCTGGTGGCGCGCCGTGGAGATCATTCACGATCCGCGCGGCTTGAATATGGGCGCGCGCAGCATGACCGTTTCGACCGTCGGGCTGGTTCCGGGCATCCGGCGCCTGGCGACAGAAGCGCTCCCGATCAACCTGGCAATTTCGCTCCACGCCCCCGACGACGACCTGCGCAGCGCGATGATGCCGGTCAACCGCCGGTATCCGCTGGCGGCGCTGATCGATGCCACGCGCGACTACCTGGCGGCGACCGGGCGGCGGGTGTCATTCGAGTATGTGCTCCTGCAGGGGAAGAACGATGAACCGGAGCATGCGGCAAAACTGGCGGCGCTGTTGCGCGGCGAGGCGGGACCAGCGGGATTGCCGCTGCATCTGGTGCACGTCAACCTCATTCCGTGGAATCCGGTGCCGGGCATGCCCCTCGGTCGGTCGGAGCGCCGTCGCGTGCTGACCTTCCAGCGCATCCTGCGCGAGCGCGGCATCGCCTGCACCGTGCGCGTCGAGCGTGGCGTGGCAATCGCAGCCGCTTGCGGTCAACTCGCTGGGGGCGTTACACGTTGAATGCTGAACTATGAATCCGTCGAAGCACTTTCTCCTCCGACCCGACATTACCTTCCTGAACCACGGCAGTTTCGGCGCGTGTCCCCGTCCTGTGTTCGAGGCGTACCAGCGCTGGCAACGCACCATCGAAGAGCAACCGGTCGAGTTTCTGGGGCGACGACTCAGCGGACTGCTGGCGGAAGCGCGCACGCGCCTGGCAGCGTTTATCGGCGCTGCGCCGGAAGATCTCGTGTTCGTACCCAACGTCACCTACGCCATGAACATCGTCGCTCGCTCAATCGACCTGCAACCCGGCGACGAAGTATTGGGCACCACCCACGAGTACGGCGCCATCGAGCGCACCTGGCGCTACGTCTGCGAGCAGCGCGGCGCGGTCTACATTCCGCAGCCGGTTCCACTGCCTGTCACAAGCGCAGATGCTATCGTCGAACAGATCTGGAGCGGCGTCACCGAACGCACGCGGGTGATCACGCTCAGCCACATCACCTCGCCAACGGCAATGATCCTGCCGATTGAGGCGATCTGTCGGCGTGCGCGAGCAGCGGGCATTATCACCGTCATCGACGGCGCACACGCACTCGGACAGATCGACCTGGATATGGAAGCGATAGGCGCAGACTTCTACGGCGGCAACTGTCACAAATGGCTGTGCGCACCCAAAGGCGCCGGGTTCCTGTATGCCCGCCCTGAGCGGCAGGCAATCCTGGAACCGCTGATCGTCAGTTGGGGGTGGCAGCCGCGCCATCCGATGCGCTCGAGTTTCCTGGCGTACCCGGAAGGCGCATCATTCCGCGACTACTACGAGTGGATGGGCACCGACGACCCCTCGGCATTTCTCAGCGTGCCAGCGGCGATCGATTTTCAGAATGCCAACGACTGGAGCGCCGTCAGGCACGCCTGTCACGAACTGCTCGCCGACGCCTCGCGGCGCATCGTCGAACTCACTGAGCGCGCACCGCTCACCCCTGATGGCATCGAGTGGTGGGTGCAAATGCGTGCACTCCCGCTGCCGCCGTGCGACCCAAAGCAGATTCAGGCGCGTCTCTGGAACGAGTGCCACATCGAAGTCCCGTGCTTCGAGTGGGAAGGCATACCCCTCATTCGCATCTCAATCCAGGCGTACAACACCCCCGCCGACATCGACCGCCTGCTGGAGGGGCTAGGTCGCATCCTGAGAGATACAGACGATGATCAGGCATAAGCAGCAGGGAAGATTGTCTTACCAATACCCGACCAAAACCATAGAACAGGTCCGATCTCCACCCCGCCAGATGTACTCTCGAGATCGAACCCCTAACCCTTAACCCCTAACCCTTAACCCCTAACCCCTAACCCCTAACCCCTAACCCCTAACCCCCTGCTCAAGAATCTGGCGCACCTGATTGAGCACATCGCGCTCCCGCGCAAAACTGGCCATCTCCGCCGCCTCCTCGAGCGAAAACCAGCGCACGTCGTCCACTTCCGCGGCCTGCGGCATCAGCGATCCGCCTGTGTACCGCACCAGGAAAAGATCAACGTATTTGTGGATTCGCGTTGGACCGGCGCGAAACCAATACTCAATCGTGGCGAGGTGGCGCTCGACCTCGCCGCGCAACCCGGTTTCCTCGGCAATTTCGCGCACCGCTGCAGCTTCCGCCGTTTCGCCGCGGCGCACATGTCCCTTGGGCAACCCCCAGCGTCGCCCCTCATTTGTGGCAATCAGCGCCACCTCATACCGATGACCATTGACACGGTAAATGACGCCTCCAGCAGAATAGGCGACGCGTTGTTCAGGCATCGATGGGCGATCAGACAACGTCATGCGTCAGAATACCATTCTACACACGCTTGGGGAGGCGTCCCGCACGCATGTCCCAATAGTGATTCACCGCATAACAGACCCGTTCCTTGGCGACCACGGCATTCTCCCAGCCGATTGGCTCGACCCGTGCACCTTCCAGGTCCTTGTACACGGTGAAAAAGTGCTCCACCTCCTTGAGGTAGTGCGCCGGCAACTGCGTATAGTCGTTGAAATCGGCAAAGAACGGATCATAGTGCAGCACTGCCAGAATCTTATCGTCCGGCTCGCCGCGATCAGTCATGCGGAACAGGCCAATCGGTCGGGCTTCAACAATGCATCCGGTGAACGTCGGGAGGTTGGTCATCACCAGAACATCCAGCGGATCGCCATCGTCATAGAACGTTTGCGGAATAAAACCGTAGTCGCCAGGGTAATGCACCGCAGAATAGAGCACCCGGTCCAGCTTGAAGGCGCCGGTTTGCTTGTGATACTCATATTTGTTGCGCGAGCCCTTAGGGATCTCAACAACGACGTGAATAACGTCCGGCGTGCTCGGACCGGACTCCAGCTCGTGCCAGAGATTCATAGTCATCAATACTCCAGAGATTCTGCAATTATGTCGCTTCCCTTCGCATTATAGCACGCCAGCGTCATCAATGTGGAGCGCATCGAGGACCCATGTGCAGTCGCGAGAGGTCAGGAACCGCCGTATCGCTGCGGGCTGATGAACGGCGCCGCAGGCTGATGAACGGCGCTGCGGGCTGAAGCCCTGGCTGAGATCGTGAAAGCCCCTTCGGGGCTTTTACGTCCTGAGCAGGGGCTTGTGAACATTAAGGAATTTAGATCCGGTAAAAGCCCGCGCGGGCGGGCTTCGCTTTCCGTAGCCCGCGGCTTGTGGAGTTTGAGAAAACAATCCGCTATCGCCCGGTCCAGCCCGCGCAGGCGGGCTTCGCTTTCCGTAGCCCGCGACTTTAGGCGCCGGGCGAGCGGACGGATAGCGGAATAATTTTTCAAAAAACCATCAACCGCCGGGCGGGTATTCGGATAGCGGAATATGTATTCAAACTCTATCAACGCTCAGCAGGCGAGGAAGCGTCAGCGCAGGCCAGCACCCGACGCGCACGCGCCTGGATCTCTGCGTTAGCCTGTTCGAGAAATGCCAGAGAGTAACAAAGGCGGGTTCATCACCCGCCCTTCACGCAAACCGCTTGCCGGAGATTCAGCGGTTATCTGTCGAGCAACCCGCCAATCACATCCCCTAGGACGTCGCCGCCGCTGCTCCGACCGCCTCCGCCCATCGGCAGATACCCGGCTACCGCCTTTGCCAGGTTGGTCGTCGGCATTGTCTGCAGCCAGACGCGCCCCGGTCCGCGCAGCGTCGTCAGGAACAACCCTTCGCCGCCGAGCAGGATGTTCTTGAACCCCTTCACCATTTCGATGTCAAAATCCACTGTCGGCTCGTACATCGCCACATGTCCGGTGTCCACCTTCAGCACCTGACCTGCATCGAGCGTATATTCGACAATCTCGCCGTCCAGACAGACGAAGGCAATCCCTGGACCGGTCAACTTCTGCATGATGAACCCTTCGCCGCCAAAGAACCCCGCGCCCAGGCGCTTGCGGAAATGAATGTCGAGGCTGACCGTCTTTTCAGCGCAGAGGAACGCCTGCTTCTGAACGATCATGCTCTGTCCCTCGAGCAGCGGAACCGGCACAATCTTGCCGGGGAAGTCGGATGCAAAGGCGACAATTCCCTTCCCGCCGACCGAGGTGAACTCGTTGAGGAACAGGCTTTCGCCGGAGATGGCGCGCTTGAACATTCCGCCGAGCCCGCCGCCGCGGGTGTTAGTCGCCATCTGAATGTTGCCCGACATCCACGACATCGCGCCCGACTCGGAGTAGACCGTCTCGCCAGGGTCGAGTTCGAGGATGACTGCCTGCAGGGTGGTACCGACAATCTGGTACTCCATTCCGGTCACGCCGCGTCCACGCGCCATCACCGTCGGATCGGGCAGATCCAGGCGCTGCCCTATCTGGTTGCCATAGGCATACAACTCACCAGTCGCTGCTGGCGTCGCCATCGGCGGAGGCGGCGCCATCGGCGGAGGCGGCGCTGCTGGCGGTTGGGCAGCGATACGCGTGCCGCATTGTGAACAGAACTTAGCAGTCGGCGATAGCACAGCGCCGCAGGTCGGACATTGCATTGGGATCGCTCCTTGCACGTTTCAAGATCGAGTACAACGACGCCTGGGAGTCATTCACGCAAGAACACTCCCACCATTATGAACGACTCCTTCCCGCAATCTCGACGACCAACTCCCAACCCCTAACCCTCAACCCCTAACCCTTAACCCCTAACCCCTAATTCGCCTTACTCAGCGTCGCCAGGAACTCGGCATTGTTGCGCGTCTTCGCCATGCGCGTCAGCACCAGTTCAGTGCCCTCGCCTTCGCCAAGCATGCTGACCATGCGGCGCAACGTCCACACCTGACGCAGCACGTCGGGCGGCAGCAGCAACTCCTCGCGGCGCGTGCCGCTGCGGGTGATATCGATCGCCGGAAAGACGCGCTTCTCCGCCAGTTTCCGGTCAAGGTGCAGCTCCATATTGCCGGTGCCCTTGAACTCTTCGTAGATCACGTCGTCCATACGGCTGCCGGTATCGACCAGACAGGTCGCAATGATCGTGAGCGACCCGCCATTCTCGATATTGCGCGCAGCGCCAAAGAAGCGCTTGGGCGGATAGAGCGCGACGGGATCGATGCCGCCGGAGAGGGTGCGCCCGCTTGGCGGCATATCCAGGTTGTAGGCGCGCGCTAGACGGGTGATCGAGTCCATCAGAATGACGACATCCTGCCCGCCCTCGACCAGGCGCTTGGCGCGTTCCAGCGTCATCTCGGCGACTTTCGTGTGATCCTCAACCGGCTCATCGAATGTTGACGAAATCACTTCGCCCTTGACCGAGCGCCGCATGTCGGTGACCTCCTCAGGGCGCTCGCCAATCAGCAGCACCATCAGGTGAATATCCTGATAGTTCGTCGTAATGCCGTTCGCAATCGCCTTCAGCAACAGCGTCTTGCCGGCTTTGGGCGGCGACACGATCAGACCGCGCTGCCCGCGACCGATAGGCGCAACCAGGTCGACCAGACGGGTAGCAAGCAGATGCGGCTCGGTCTCGAGTTTGATCTGCTCATTGGGGAAAATCGGGGTCAACTGATCGAACGACGGGCGTTTCCGCGCTGTCTCCGGGTCCATCCCGTTGACCATCTCGACACGCAGGAGCGAATAGTAGCGCTCACTCTCCTTCGGCGGGCGGATCTGCCCCCAGACGCGATCGCCTGTGCGCAACCCGAATCGCCGGATTTGCGATTGCGACACATAGACATCGTCCGGTCCCGGCAGCATGCGCTCGCCACGCAGGAAGCCATACCCGTCTGCGACAATATCGAGAATGCCATCGGACAGGGTATGACCTGCCTCTTCGGTTTGCGCCTGAAGCAGCTTGAAAATCAGATCCTGCTTCTTGAGATTGCTGACGCCGGTAATCCCGATCGCTTTCGCCATTTCTCGCAGATCATTCAGCGTTTTGCTCTCAAGTTCGGCAACGTTGATGATAGGCTTGTCGCGAACGGGTTCTGTGTACTCGGCGACCGGCTCGCCGCCATTGTTGGTTGTGGTATTTTTCGTTCTCATTCTTGGCACAGAAATCTCCTTGCCGGCGTGTGCACACGCCAGCGTTCAAACGGCGGATAAGACATCAACCGCTCAAGATAGACCCAAACGCGCGTCCGTGTGGGCATAGGACGTTCTGTTGCGCACAGTACGGCGCAGCCGCGTGCATTGCTTCAATTCAATCGGCGTGCGCCGGATCTGTTGTGATGGGAATGATGCTTGTGCCAATCAGCAGTTGGCGCGTTGTTTCCATAAATAAGCTACAATGAACGGCGCTCGACCACACTGAAGGCTCACGGCGGTTGTGTCGCTGAAAGTAGAGGGCTACGCCATGCTTTATGTAGATACAGACTTACACCACAGTATGGTGGACGCCTGGTGCTTCCCAGAGGAATGGCTGACCTTTGGAGTCGCTTCGGATGCGAGATCTGGAGGATTGCTGACGCAATGCTTCACTCGCACGTTTATTATAGCACACCTGTCAAGATTTGGAACAGAATCCAGCGCAGCGTTGTTGACGCAGCGCGCTCATATGCCGTACAATGCATACGACATTATACCGCAGCCGCGTCATGAAAACGACGCGGCGCAGCGGCATCTCTGGCAGAGGCTCGCATCGCTATGAAAAAACTTTCCAGCGCCGCGATTCGTGAACAGTTCCTTCGATTCTTTGAAGCACACGGTCACGTGCGTGTCCCAAGCTCATCACTCATCCCCGGGAACGATCCAACCCTGTTGTTTACGAACTCGGGCATGGTGCAGTTCAAAGACACCTTCCTGGGACTCGAGCAACGTCCATATACTCGCGCAACAACCGCGCAGAAATGTCTGCGCGTCTCCGGCAAACACAACGACCTCGAGGAGGTCGGTCCGTCGCCGCGCCATCATACGTTCTTCGAGATGCTTGGCAATTTCTCCTTCGGCGATTATTTCAAAGCCGAAGCCATTCAGATGGCGTGGGAATTGCTGACGAAGGTGTTCGAACTGCCCGTCGAACGCCTGTGGTTCACCGTCTTCGAGGGTGATGATGAGGTCCCTCCCGATGATGAAGCGGCGCAGCTGTGGGTCGCCGCTGGCGCCGACCCTGACCGGGTGCTGCGCTTCGGGCGCAAGGATAATTTCTGGGTGATGGCTGATACCGGACCCTGCGGTCCCTGCTCCGAAATTACGATCTATGTCGGCGACGACCTCAAGGCGATGAGCGCCCAGGGGGTCAACTCCGACGATCCCAATTACATCGAAATCTGGAACAATGTGTTTATGCAGTACGACCGTGCGACCATGCAGCCGCTGCCGCGCCCCTCGGTCGATACTGGAATGGGGCTTGAACGCATGGCAATGGTGATGCAGGGGGTGCATTCCACATATGACACCGACCTGTTCATCCCATTGATCGAGCGTCAACTGGCGCTGCTCGGCGCTGATGAGTCCACCTATCGCGCCCACGTCGCTCCTTACCGCGCCGTCGCCGATCATAGCCGCGCCGTAGCGTTCCTGATTGCCGACGGCGTGCTGCCAGGCAACACCGGGCGCTCGTATGTCCTGCGCCGCATTCTGCGCCGCGCGGTCTACCAGGGGCGCACGATCGGCTTCGAGAAGCCGTTCCTCTCCGAGATCGTTGCGACAGTGATTGAGCAGATGGGCGGCGTCTACCCCGAATTGCGCGAACGCGCCGATTTCATTCTCGAAACGGTCGATCTGGAAGAACGCCAGTTCCTGCGCACCCTCTCCGGCGGCGTCAGCATCCTCAATAGCGTCATCGAGCGGGTGCGCGCCAGCGGCAGGACGGTTATTCCTGGCGACGATGCGTTTACGCTCAAGGATACCTACGGCTTCCCGCTTGATCTGACGCAAAAAATCGCCGCCGAATACGGGCTGACGGTCGATGAGGAGGGGTATGAGCGCCGCATGGAGGAGCAGCGCGCCCGCGGACGCCGTGCGGCGCAGTTCCGGCGCGCCGCTGATGCCGAGGTATGGGCGGATATCGATCTTCCACCAACACGCTTTACCGGCTACACTGCCGTATCTGGCAGCGGCACGGTGCAGGCGCTGGTCGTCGCAGGCGATCAGGTCGCTGAGGCGATCGCCGGTCAGCAGGTGCAGATTGCGCTTGACAGCACGCCATTCTACGCCGAAAGCGGCGGTCAGATCGGCGATACCGGCGTGCTGGCCGGTCCGCGCGGTCGCGTGCGGGTCGAAGATGTGCAGCGCCCTGTGCCCGGCGTGATCGTCCATTACGGCGTGGTTGAAGAGGGGACCATCGCCATTCACGAAACGGTCGAAGCGCAGGTTGATAGCGTGCGTCGCGCTGCCATTATGCGCAGCCATACCGCAACACACCTGCTCCACCGCGCGCTGCGCGACGTGCTCGGCGAACATGCAGCGCAGGCTGGCTCGCTGGTCGCGCCGGATCGCCTGCGATTCGACTTCACGCACACTCGCCCGGTCACGCCGGAACAACTGCGCGAGATCGAACGGCGCGTCAACGCCTGGATCCGCGCCGATACGCCGGTCGCCTGGCAGGAACTTCAGTACCAGGCGGCGATTGAGGCGGGAGCAATCGCACTCTTCGGCGAGAAGTACGGCGATGTGGTGCGTATGGTGACGATTGGGTGCGTCAATGGGAGCGATGCGCCTTCTCCCGCTGCGCTTGCCGAGCGCCAGCAGGCGGGCTTTACGATGTGCTCGCGCGAGCTGTGCGGCGGCACGCACGTCGGTCGGAGCGGTGAAATCGGGCTGTTCCGCATTATCTCAGAAAGCAGCGTCGCCGCCGGTGTGCGGCGCATCGAAGCGCTGACCGGCGCCGAAGCCGAACAGTGGGTCGATGCGCAAATCGCCACGCTCCAGGAAATCGCCGCTCGCGTCGGCGCGCCACAACCGCAACTGGTCGAACGCATCGAGGCGCTGATCGCCGAACTGAAGCAGCGTCAGCGCGCCCTCGATGAACTGACCGCGCGCCTGGCGCGCGGCAATCTTGAAGGATTGCTCGCCAACGTCCAGTCGGTTGGCGATATTCGCTTCCTGGCATCTCAGGTCGAAGCGCCTGACGCCGCGCGCCTGCGTGAAATGGGCGACTGGCTGCGCGATAAACTGGGATCGGGAGTGGTGGTGCTGGCGACTGCGATCGATGGGAAAGCGCAGATCCTGGCAATGGCAACGCCTGATCTGGCAGGAAAGCGCATCCACGCCGGCAACCTGGTGAAAACGCTGGCGCCGATTGTCGGCGGCAGCGGCGGCGGGCGCCCCGATATGGCGCAGGCTGGCGGGCGTGATGTTGCGAATATTCCTAAAGCATTGGAGCACGTCGCCGCAGCAATTGCGGCGCAGGCAGGGGTTTGACCCCAGGGAGATCCGGCATGTCGGATGACACTTCACCACAACGACCGAAACCGCAACCGACAGGGATCACGGCAGTACTCAGCGCGATTCTGGCATCCAATCCGGCATCGGCGGTTGTGCCGGTCGTCCCTGCCGATACGCTTGATGGCATCGTCGAACGGGTGCGCGCCGCACGCGCCAGTAGCGTTCAATTGCTGGTTCCCGAAGGCGTTCCGGCGCTTCAGGGACGGCGCAGTTTTACGGCACTGCGGCTGATTCTGCAACGCGATGGCATCAGCGTCCTGGTGATCAGCCCCGACCCTGATGTTCTCGCAGCGGCGCGCGCCAGCGGCCTGGAGACGCTGACGGTGGGCGACTCATCGCCGCCGCGACCGGCAGCCGCCGCACCGGTGACGCCTCCTCCCGCCCGACCGGCGATCGATGAGCGCGACGCTGAGTTTTTGCGTGCGCTCGATAATGTGCCGTCCCGGGATCGGTATGCCGAACTGTCGGAGGCGGACGCGGCATTCGCAGCTTCGCTCGACGATCTCTCCGAGACGGTCGCCGCCGTTACGCCCCCGGCAGTGGAAAAGACGGCGCCGCTTCCCGATGCTGCGTCCTCTCGCAGGGTCAGCGCCGCTGATATCCGCCTCAGTCCGGAAGAAGAGCGCCGCGCCGCTGTTCACGAAAAAGGGCAATGGAGCGAGGCGCCGCCGCGGCGCACTGCCGGGCAGCGGCGCACCGCTGCGCCACGCGACACTGTGCGCACCCCGCGTCGTACAGCAGTCCCTGCACGCACCGGCGATCGCACAATGATCATCGGCGTCGCCATCGCCGTTCTGGTTGTCCTCCTGCTGATTGCGTTCGGCTGGTACCAGGCCAATCGCGTGTCGGTCATCGTGGGGCCGCCCATGGTGCAGAGTCGCAATCAACCCTTTCGCGACGAGATCATTCCGCTTACAACCGCCGATCCCGGTCCCAATCCGTTATCGATCCAGGCGGCTGTGGTACAGGCAGACGCAACCTTCACCGTGCAGGGAGAGGTAACGAGCGAGACGCTGACGCCGGTCGGGCGCGCGACCGGTCAAGTGCGCATCATCAACGTCATCGAACAGCCCTTTCCGTTGCCAGAAGGCACAGAACTGCTCGGGCGGAACTCCAATGGCGCCGAAGTGCGCTTCGCTATCGAAGGACCGGTCACAGTGCCCCCAGCCGTCACCACGACGAGCGATCGTGGTCGCAGCACCACGTATGGCGAAATTGTCGTCACTGTCGTCGCACGATCCCCCGGCAGCGCCTCCAATGTTGGCGCAAACGCCCTGACTCAACTGCTCATTCCGGGGATGCAGCCGATTGTCAGCGACAGGGGGAATCTCCTCATCCGACATGAAGCGATTGGCGGCGGCAGCGAAGAGATGCAGCGGATCGTCACTGAAGCTGACGTGCAACGGGTGCTCGGCGAGGCGCTGACTGGCCTGTATAACGCCGGGATGCAGCAGCTTGCCCGTCAGATTGACCAGAATGTCCTGGCGATTGACCCGACGACGATTTTCCCAAGCTCTATCGACCTGGCGAAACCAGATGCATACGAACCGCCGCGGATTGAACCGCCCATCGGTCAACCGGTAAACCCAAACAATCCGGTCTTCCGCCTGACGGTCAGCACACGCTTCAGCGCCCTGGCAACTCCCCGCGAGCGTCTGGTCAGCAAGCAGCTCGAGGTGGTCGTGCCGCAGCATTTCCTGCAACGCGGCACACCCTGCAATCCCAACGAGCGGGTCGGATTCGACGTGGCTGGATGGCGCTGGGACGGCTCGAAACTGATGATCAACGGCGCAGTGAACTGTACTGAGTACGGCGTTCTTACAGCAGATACGCTCGCTCAGATCAGGAGGGCGCTGGTTGGCGTCTCGCGCAGCGACGCCGAAACCATTCTCCAGCAGTTCTCCCAACAGGGACTGATTGGCGACTATAGCCTTCCCGCGATCCAGACGTTGCCAGGGTTCGATTTCCTGATCGACGTGCAGCCCGCCAGAACTTCGTAGTCAGCATCGGTACGCGCACTCCGGCATTGCCCGGAAAGAAGGAGCACATTCGTGAAAAGCGGTGAACCCGGGCGGGTTATGGCGCTCGATGTCGGCGAACGGCGCATTGGCGTGGCATTGAGCGATCCGACCCGCACGCTGGCTGCGCCATTGACTACTATTCGCGCAGAGCCGCGTGCAACGGCGCTGAAACGGATTGCCACCCTCATTCATAAGCATGAAGTGACCGCCCTGGTCATCGGGTTGCCGCTAACAATGAGCGGCGACGTGGGACCGCAGGCAACGCTGGTACAGCAATTTGCAGATGAACTGCGGCAGGTGATTGAGATCCCGCTTTACTTTGTCGACGAGCGACTGACCACGGCGGCAGCCGAGCGTATGATGCTGGAACTTAACCTCAAGCCTGAACAGCGCAAGGCGCGCATTGACGAGGTGGCAGCATCGATCATTTTGCAGGATTTTCTCGACCTGCACCGGCAGGCGCCGGAGTAATGCGCATCGATTCGATCCACTCCAGGATGGAATGCACGACATCCTCAAGCGGCGCATAGGTATCCACTACCAGATGCGGCTCCTGAATCGGGTAGTTTGAGGTTTCAGCCCGCCGACGCAGATGGTCTTGCAAATGTTCCCATGTCGTCACGTGATGAGACGGCAGGCGCAATGCTGCGCGTTGCTCGATCCGACGCCGCCATTCCTCCTCCGACGAACAAACGCATTCGATCACAAGCAGACGCGCACCAGTGTCGTGGGCAACAACGCAGGCAGTGGTGTATCCGCCAATCTCGCTCAGCGGACTGTCGCAAATGACGCTCAGGTTCTGAAGCAACTGACGCCGTGCAACATTGAACATAGCAATGTATGCCAGCCCGCCCGCGTCCTCCACGTGGCCGTCCAGCACATCTTTGATATCGTCTTTGTCAATCAGAGGAATGCCAAGACGCCGGCTGAGACCGCGCGCGACCGCGCTTTTGCCGGAGCCAGGGTGACCTTTCATGGCGATGAGGAGAGGACGTTGTGTATGCATCGTGGATTGTTTGTAAGGAATTGTGAGAACCAAGAACCAAGAACCAGGTCAGGGGTTAAGGGTTAGGGGTTAAGGGTTAGATCGCTTCCCACATGCAACCTGCAACCCTCAACGACCACCCGCCACTTTCCCACCTGCAACGTGCAACGTTCCCACGGGTGCACTTCCGTGCGCGTGGGGGCGCCAACGGCGCGCGGGCGCGCCACCAGCGCGTGGGCGCGCCACCGGCGCGCCCCTACTCGCAACCCTGTGCGCCACTGGCGCGTGGGCGCGCCGTTGTTTTGGTCATACGCCATTTCCCTTCCAACGGACACGCCAGCGGCGCATGGGGGCGCCACCGGCGCGTGGGCGCGCCACCGGCGCGTGGGCGCGCCACCGGCGCGCCCCTACTGGCAACCCTGTGCGCCACCCTCGCCTCGCCGCTCTCGCCTCTTGCCTTAGTGTTCACTGAGCAACGTCGCCAGCGCCTGTCTGCGATGTTCGGGAATGCTGAGCGCCAATGACAGCGCCGCTCGCCCTAATTCGCGGTAGATCGGCAACAACT
>JANWXL010000568.1 GCA_025055265.1 Roseiflexus sp. | reverse complement strand
GCTGCGGCGCACGCCAGCACAATCATACTCAGTGCGAAGAACGCAAACAGGCGGTTCGGCGCGGCGTGCCGGTCCTGCATGATCACGTACACGCCACTTGCAGTCAGGACAACGAGTGTCAGGAGGATGAGAACGAGGTTCATCGAGAAAACTTCACGCGCGCTAGAATTGCCAGGCCTTAGCCACAAAGCCAGTGTGCGGCAAAAGCAAAGACTACATCGATTATAATCATTCATGAGAATAGTCTTCAACTATACGATAGTCATTGCACGAGATAGGACCATAGCTGTAAGGTTCGTGGCGATGCGTCGTAGAGTGGAAGGTAAGAGACGCACTCTGAACACAATCAAGGAGGAATCAGATGGAGCGCCCGAACGCCTTCGATTTCTGGGGTCCAAAGACGCTGATCGGTCCTGAGCTGAAACCAGGCGATCCAGCGCCGCCGTTCAAGTTGACGACTGGCAAGGACATGATCAGCAGTGAGCAGTTTGCCGGCAAGCCGCTGGTCATCAGTGTCATTCCATCGATCGACACCGGCGTTTGCTCCAAACAGACCCGCCGTTTCAACCAGGAAGCGGCGGCGCTCGGCGATGCGGTCAACATTCTGACGGTCAGCGCTGACCTGCCGTTCGCCCAGGGGCGTTGGTGCGGCGCTGAGGGAGTGGACAAGGTTATTATGGCGTCCGATCACCTCGATATGAGTTTCGGCGCGGCATATGGCACCTACGTCAAAGAGTTGCGTATCGAGAGCCGGGCGGTGTTTGTCGTGGATAAAGACGGCATTATCCGCTATGTCGAGTATGTGCCAGTCGCCGGTCATGAGCCGAACTACGACGCGGCGCTGGCGGCGTTGAAGGAACTTCTGTAGGTTTGCAGCCGGGAGCGGCGCACAGGCTTAGTTCTTGAGCGATCTGCTCGGATGTCGCCGTTCAGGTGCGGGACGCCTCGAGTTCTTTCACAGGACGAGGCGCTCGATCCGATATCCGCCGCAGGCAACGCAAGGATTGGGGCAGGTCCTGAGGCCTGCCCCGACGAGTTCAGAAAGAGGATCATGTCGCTCGAACTCATGCTTCTGATCGCAGCGTTGCTTTTGATTCTCAGCATCATCGCTGGCAAGACGTCGCTGCGTTTCGGGTTGCCTGCGCCGCTCATCTTTCTGCTGATCGGCATGCTTGCCGGTTCCGACGGTCCCGGTGGAATTGCGTTCGATGACGCATGGCTGGCGCAGTCGGTCGGCGTGCTGGCGCTGGTGATGATCCTTTTCTCCGGCGGACTGGACACCGACATACAGGCGATTCGTCCGGTGCTGTGGACGGGACTGATCCTGGCGAATCTCGGCGTGCTGATCAGCGCGCTGCTGGTAGCAGTCGCCGCGCATCTGTTGCTGCAATTTTCGCTGCTGGAAGGGTTCCTGCTCGGCGCTATCGTCTCGTCGACCGACGCAGCAGCAGTGTTTGCCGTTATGCGCACCCGCGATGTCAACCTGCGCGATCATCTGGAAGGATTGATTGAACTTGAGTCGGGCAGCAATGATCCGATTGCGGTATTTTTGACGATCGGATTGACGATGGCGCTCGCCGATCCGTCGCGTTCGCTTGTCAGCCTTGCGCCGCTGTTCGTCCTGCAAATGACCATTGGCGGCATCGCGGGATATGCCATGGGACGATTGATGGCAATTGCAATCAATCGCGCCCGCCTGCAGCTTGAAGGGTTGTATCCGGCGCTGATGCTGGGGTTGGTGCTGCTGACCTACGGCGGAACGGCGCTAATCAACGGCAGCGGCTTCCTTGCAGTGTATCTGGCGGGCATTGTGCTCGGCAACGGCGATTTTGCCCATAAACGCAGCCTGCTCCGCTTCTACGACGGCCTGGCGTGGCTGATGCAGATTGCAATGTTTCTGGTGCTTGGTCTGCTCGTCTACCCTTCCCGCCTGGTACCGCTCATTGGTGAGGGGTTACTGATGTCGGCATTCCTCATCTTTGTCGCGCGTCCAGTCGCAGTGTTCGCGTCGCTGGCATTCACCCGCTACGACTGGCGCGCCAAAGCGATGGTCGCCTGGGCAGGGTTGCGCGGCGCCGCACCCATTGTTCTTGCAACGTTCCCGCTGCTGGCAGGACTGGATCGCGCCGGTACGATATTCAACCTGGTCTTTTTCATCGTCCTGACTTCGGTGCTGATCCAGGGGACGACCATTGCGCGCGTGGCGCGCTGGCTTGGTGTCCAGCAATCACAACCCCCTTCTCTATTTCGATATCCGCAGGAGTTCGTTCCGCAGGTCAGCGCCAGCAGTCAACTGGTCGAATTAACGGTCGCGCCAGGATCGCCAGCGTGCGGACGCGCTATTATGGAGCTGGGGCTGCCGCGCGGCGCGCTGGTCGTGCTGATCAACCGCAATAACGATACCCTTGTACCTGGAGGCACGACGATCCTGGAGCCGGGCGATCGGGTGCTGCTCGTGACCGAACGCAGCGCGCTCGATGA